>NZ_JASATF010000009.1:0-209696 GCF_038440175.1 Cupriavidus sp. OTU4054 | reverse complement strand
GGTACCCCCCCAACGCTTCCCCGCGGCGACCCCCCCGCTACCGCCGTCTTCGATCAGACGCTGCAGCCGCGCCTTGCGCGCGGTGACGAGCGCGATCTCCGACATCGCGAAAAGACCGTTGAGAAGAATCAGCGCCAGCAGTATGGCAATTTCCATCAGGGTGCACGCCCTTGCGCGCGCGGGTATTGAAGAAGAAGGCCTAGCATACCACCCGCGTGTGACGTAGGTCCCGCAAACCGGGGTCGCGCCCGGCGGCAAACGTGCGGACGTGTTAACATCGCTGCGCCGCCGCGGAGCCTTCGCGACGGTAACGTTACGTCTTCAGGGCGGGGTGAAAGTCCCCACCGGCGGTATGTCGCACGCGGTCATTCCCATGGCCCGCGACGAGCCCGCGAGCGCCCGCATGCGAATGCGGGGTCAGCAGACCTGGTGAGAGGCCAGGGCCGACGGTCATAGTCCGGATGAAAGAAGATGGGGCGCCTCGTCACGACCTGTCGTGCGCTTTCCACGCGCGCGCGGTCGTGCGCGGTCGCCTGTCCTCCCCTGAAACGCCCACAGTCCTTGCCTTTATGGAGCGTTTCAATGCAGAGCATTTCCGCCGATCCCGAAGTTTCCGAAATTTCCAACGAGTCCAGCGTTTCCGGTTCCCTCGCCGAACGCATCGCGCGCGCGCTCGATGCCATGCGTGAAGGCCGCCCCGTCGTGCTGCTCGACGACGACGACCGCGAGAACGAGGCCGACCTGATCCTCGCCGCTGAGCGGCTCACGCCCGCCAACATGGCGATGATGATCCGCGAATGCAGCGGCATCGTGTGCCTGTGCCTGACCGCGGCGCGTGTGCGCGAGCTCGGCCTGCGGCCGATGGTCGAGAACAATCGCAGCCAGTACGGCACCGCGTTCACGGTCTCCATCGAGGCGCGCGAAGGCGTGACCACCGGTGTCAGCGCCGTCGACCGCATCACGACGATCCATGCCGCGGTGTCGGGCGAGGCCGATGCCGTCGTGAGCCCTGGCCACGTGTTTCCGCTCGTCGCGCGCGATGGCGGTGTGCTCGCGCGCCGCGGCCATACCGAGGGATCGGTCGATCTCGCGCGCCTCGCGGGCCTGCAGCCGGCCGCCGTGCTGTGCGAGCTGATGAACCCCGATGGCACCATGGCCCGCCAGCCCGAGGCACTCGTGTTCGCGCGCGAGCATGGCCTGCCCGTGCTCACGATCGCCGATCTCGCGGCGTGGCGCGAAGCGAATGCCTGCTGAGGGGCTGCAAGAAAATTGAAACAATACGCACCGCGGGGGCCAAAGCCCCCGCATGCGTATGCGACAATCGGGTCCTGCTTTTTCTCCCGTCCGCACGAGGGCAGCCCCAATGTCCCATTCAGTTCGTCTCGCCGCGACCGCCTTTGCCATCGCGGCTACCTGCTTCACCGCCGTGGTCCATGCCGATGACGGCATGGAGATGCCAGGTGCCATGTCCGGTGCCATGCCCAGGATGGGTAGCACCACAGGCAGCACCACAGGCAGCACCACAGGCAGCACCACAGGCAGCGGGCAGGTGGAGGCCGCACCTCCCGATCCGCAACGCTGGCTGCCCGTGCTCGGCACGACCGGCATGGTGTCGTACTTCGACCAGACCGCCGTGCGCCGCCGCGGCAGCGAGGTCGGCGTCGTCGTCGTGCGCAATTCGCCGGCCGGCGTCATCCGCACCACGAGCGGCGAGACCATCCGCTCGTCGCTCAAGCGCATGGTCCTCAACTGCGCCACGTCGATGTATGCCGTGGTGGAGCAGACGCTCTACAGCAAGCGTTTCGCGCGCGGCGAGTCCATCTATACGATCCACGCGCCGCAGCTCGGCAAGCCGCAGCGCGCGCAGACCGGCACCATCGCCGGCGAGTTGATCGACAAGCTCTGCCGCTAGGCCGTTCAGTCGGACACCTGACGCGCCTTCCACTGGCCGTTCGACTGCTTGCAGAACCAGCCCGACCACGCTTCGGTCGCGCTGCCGCGCTTGAGGTCCGACTTCAGCCGGCGGCACGACTGGCCCTTGTCCGTCTTGCTCTGGACGGGCGTGATGGTGCCGTCGATCGCCTGCCGGCGGCCTTCCGCCGGGTAATGCCATTCCACCGCCGTGTCGTCGGCGGTGTCGACGAGCGCTTTCCTGACGATCTGCTGCAACGCGGCGGCTTCCTTCTGATTCAATGTGCCGATGATGCTGCCCGAGAGGTAGTGATCGAAGTAGGCGAGGGCGGGCGCGCTCGCGCCAAGCATCAAAGTGGGGACCAGGCCCGTTAGCAGTGCGGACCGAATCGACTTCCGAGTGGGCATGACGGCTCCTGAACGAAGTGACGGAGATGGGAGGGCGGCGCTTCGGGTCGTCCCGAAGTGGCGCCTCGTCCATTGTATGCGCGCCGCAGCGTGCCGCGTCAGGGTCTCATTCATGTAACCGGCCCGCGCCCCGCACGGCCAAAAAGTGGGCGATCGCCCGCAAACGCTTGTGTGGAGCGGCTTCCAGCCGACAGGGGTTTCATTTTGTTGCAAACCTTGCGTGCAGGAAACGTGACTTTTTAGACGCGAATTGTTAAGGTCTGCCCTCGCATGGTGGCGATGGTCCGGCTCTTGCTCTCTCGGCTCTTGCTCTCTCCCTTCGCCCGCCACGCCACACCCTTCAACCGCAAGATTCAACCGGCCTTCATGACCGTCTCGCCCCTGCCAGATTTTCCGCACCGTTCCGCCTGCCAACCGCCCGAGATGCGCGCCCGTGTCGCCTTCGGACGCCTGCATGGAAGACTGGCGCGATGGCTCGGGGCCGGCGCGGTCATGCTGACGACGATGGTGGCAGCCACCGCCGCGCACGCATTCGACTTCGAAACCGTGTCCGCGCGCGCGCGTCAGCTGGCGGGCGCGCCTTACAAGCCTGCGCAGCAAAATCTGCCACGCGAACTCGCCGAACTGTCCTACGAGCGTTACAAGGACATTGAATACAAGCCCGAGCGCTTTGCCTGGCGCAATGCGCGGCTGCCGTTCGAGCTGTCGTTCTTCCACGAAGGCATGGTGTTCGACCAGCCCGTGCGCATCAATGAAATCGTCGGCGGCAGCGTGCGCGAGTTCCGCTTCGATCCCACGGCGTTCAACTACGGCCCGCACAAGGTCGACCCGGCCAAGCTCAAGGGGCTTGGTTTCGCCGGATTCCGCCTCATGTATCCGGTGAACCAGGGCACCAAGGGCAAGAAGGACGAGCTCGCGTCGTTCCTCGGCGCCAGCTATTTCCGCGCGTTGGGCCGCGACCAGTGGTACGGCCTGTCGGCACGCGGCATCGCCGTGGACACGGGCCTGAATTCGGGCGAGGAGTTTCCGCGCTTCACCGAATTCTGGATCGAGCGTCCGGGCCCGAACGACAAGCAGCTGACCCTGTACGCGCTGATGGACTCGCGCCGCCTGTCCGGCGCGTATCGCTTCATCATCAAGCCCGGCACGGAAACTGTCATGGAGGTCAAGGCGCGACTATTCTTGCGAGAGAACGTCACCAAGCTGGGCCTCGCGCCGCTGACCAGCATGTATCTGTTCGGCGAGAATCAGCCGTCGCCCACCGTCGACGTGCGCCCCGAAGTGCATGACTCGGACGGCCTGTCGATTCATCTCGGCACGGGCGAATGGGTCTGGCGCCCGCTCGTGAATCCGAAGCGTCTGCTCGTGACGTCATTCGCCTCGACCAATCCGCAGGGGTTCGGCCTCATGCAACGCGACCGCAGTTTCGACAACTACCAGGAGATCGGCTCCTGGTACGAGCGCCGCCCCAGCGGCTGGGTCGAGCCGCGCGGCAACTGGGGCTCGGGCCGTATCGAGCTCGTGCAGATTCCGACGCCGGACGAGACCAACGACAACATCGTTGCGTACTGGATTCCCGACAATCCGCCGAAGCCGAAGCAGGCCTTCGACTACGAATACCGCCTGCTCTGGCAGAAGGAGACGGCCAACCTGCCGCCGCTGTCGTGGGTCACGCAGACCCGGCGCGGGCAGGGCCTCACACGCAAGCCTGACGATACGAGCTTCTCGCTGACCGTCGATTTCGAAGGTCCGGCGTTCAAGAAGCTGCCCGAGGAGACAAAGCTGGAGCCCGTGATCTCGGCCGATGCCAACGGCGAACTGCTCAAGACGTCGGTGGTGCGGAACGAGGCAACGGGTGGATGGCGCATGACGATGTTCCTGCGCCGCAAGGACGAGAACAAGCCGGTTGAGTTGCGCGGCTATCTTCGCAACGGCAATACGACTCTTTCCGAGACATGGAGCTACATCTTACCCCCCGGCTAAAGCAGCGCCCGGCCCTGGCGGCAGCATGCGAGCGATATGTCGATCGCCTGCCCGCATCGCCGGAGTTGCGCAGCGAACTGCTCGCAGACGCCCAACCGACGCCGGTGACGTGCGTGCCGGCCGATGGCAGCGAGACGCCCTCGGCCATGATTGAATTGCAGACCCGCCTGGCGGGCCTGCGCGAGCCGTCGAAAGAAGGCCCGCGTCCCGCGTCTCCGGACGCGACGACGCCCGGCGGCGCCACCTATGCTTCCGTGGGCCGCCGCTTCGGCATGGCTTACGGCAATCCGCAGATCGACGGCGAACCGCTGCTCCAGCGTCGCGACGACGGCACCGTGCATGTCAACACGGGGCCCGACCCCGAGCGCGCATCGATGGTGCCGCGCCAGTGGCCGCCGCACGTGGTGAGCGGCTGGCTGCGCAATACGTGGCGCCGCATGGTCGGCCGCCCGCCCGTGCCCGAGACGTGGGACACGCTGCATGACGGCCCCGACGCGGAAGGCAAGTGGCATCCGGCCGGCTCGCATCGCCGCTGGTTCCTGCTGGGCCTCGTGGTCGCGCAGACCGCGGCCGCCACGTACGCCATGACCAACGTGCTGCCGTACAAGGGCGCGGATCCGCTCGAAGTGGCGATCCTCGTGCTGTTCGCGGTGCTGTTCTCGTGGGTGTCCGCGGGCTTCTGGACCGCGATGATGGGTTTCCTCGTGCTGGCCAAGGGCGGCGACAAGCATCTGATCTCGCGCTCGGCCGCGGGCGATGCGCCGATCGACCCCAAGGCGCGCACGGCCGTGATCATGCCGATCTGCAACGAGGACGTGACCCGCGTATTCGCGGGGCTGCGCGCCACGTACGAATCGCTCGAGCGCACCGGGCAGATGGCGCCGTTCGACTTCTTCGTGCTGTCGGACAGCGGCAATCCCGATCTGCGTACCGCCGAACACGACGCGTGGATGGAAGTGTGCCGCGCGGTCGGCGGCTTCGGCCGCATCTTCTACCGCTGGCGCCGTCACCGCGTCAAGCGCAAGACGGGCAATGTGGCGGACTTCTGCCGCCGCTGGGGCAGCAAGTACCGCTATATGATCGTGCTCGATGCGGACAGCGTGATGAGCGGCGAATGCCTGGCCACGATGCTGCGGCTGATGGAAGCGAATCCGGGCGCGGGCATTATCCAGACCGCCCCGATCGCGGTGGGACGCGACACGCTCTATGCGCGCGTGCAGCAATTCTCCACGCGCGTGTACGGTCCGCTGTTCACGGCCGGCCTCCATTACTGGCAGCTTGGCGAGTCCCATTACTGGGGCCATAACGCGATTATCCGCATCAAGCCCTTTATGGAGCATTGCGCGCTCGCGCCGCTGCCGGGCAAGGGACCGCTTTCGGGCGAAATCCTCTCGCACGACTTCGTCGAAGCGGCGCTGATGCGGCGCGCGGGGTGGGGCGTGTGGATCGCCTACGATCTGCCGGGCTCGTTCGAGGAAATGCCGCCGAACCTGCTCGACGAGGTCAAGCGCGACCGCCGCTGGTGCCAGGGCAACCTGATGAACTTCCGGCTATGGATGAAGCAGGGCTTCCACGCGGTGCACCGCGCGGTGTTCCTGACGGGCATCATGGCCTACCTGTCGGCACCGTTGTGGTTCCTGTTCCTGCTGCTCTCGACGGCGATGCTGGCCAAGCACGCGCTGGTGCCCCCGACGTATTTCTCGCAGCCGTACCAGTTCTTCCCGACCTGGCCCGAGTGGCATCCGGAGAAGGCGCTCGCGCTGTTCTCGGCCACGGCGACGCTGCTGTTCCTGCCGAAGATCCTGAGCGTGCTGCTGTTGATGAAGGATGCGCGCAACTACGGCGGTCCGGTACGGCTCGTGCTCAGCATGCTGATCGAGGTGACGCTCTCCGCGTTGCTGGCCCCGACACGCATGCTGTTCCATACGAAGTTCGTGGTCGCGGCTTACAGCGGCTGGGGCATTTCGTGGAAATCGCCGCCGCGGGAAGACGCGGAAACCACGTGGGGCGAAGCATTCCGTCGCCACGGTGGCCACACGCTGCTCGGCCTGGTCTGGGGCGGCGGGGTGTACTGGCTGAGCCCGGGCTTTATCTGGTGGCTGCTGCCGATCGTCGGTTCGCTGGCGCTGTCGATTCCGCTGTCGGTGTTTCTGTCGCGCGTTTCGCTGGGCCGCGCCGCGCGCCGCGCGGGGCTGTTCATGATCCCCGAAGAAACGCAGGTGCCGCGCGAGGTCGTGGAAACGCAGCAGCATGTGGAGTCCGCACATGAAGTGCCGGGCTTCGTCGATGCGGTGGTGGACCCGGTGACCAACGCGCTGATGTGCGCCACGTCCAGCGCGCGCCGCGTGCAGCCGGAACCGACGCGCATGCAGCATGCCTCGCTGGTGCAGCACGCGCTGACCCATGGGCCCGGCGCGCTGAGCGCCACCCAGAAGCATCTGCTGCTGGGCGATCCGTTCGCGCTGTCGCGCCTGCATGAACTGGTGTGGGCGTCGCCGCTGGCCGATGCGGCATGGAAGGAAACGCGCGTGCTGATGCGCCGCGCGGCCAACGTGCTGCCGCTGCGCCCGCGACCGGCCTGACTTTCAAGCGCCGGAACTTCAAACGCCGGAAACGACAAGGCCCCGTCTGACACACGGGGCCTTGTTTTTCGTGGTGGCGTCGTACCGCTACCGCAGGGCCGATACACAGATCGGCGCGTTGATGTACACGTCTCCGACGCGGCGCTCGCCGCGGTCGTTTCGCGTCATGTAGCGAAACATCATGCTGACCCCGAGCTTGGTCAGGATTTCCACGTCACGGTTTGCGCAGATATTGCGCTGGAGCGGCGCCGCATAGTTGACCTCGAAACTGGCGAGGTCGAGCATCGGGCCGCGATAGTTCGTGAGTTCCAGCTGAAACAGTACGTGCTTGCCCGGTACCGACTGGCAGCGGCGCAGCCGCGTCTCGGCATCGATGTCCATCGGCAGCACGTCGTTCAGCTGCCTGCACGCGCGCGCGAGGATGCTGTCGGGGCGGTTGGTATTGCGCAGGAATTCGGGCACGCCGGCCGCGCCGGTGTTCTGGCCGGTGGCGGCGCCCTTGAGCATGCGCGATAGCGCGTCCGCTTCGTCGACGGCCGGTGGCGTCGGCGGCGGGGCGGGTTGCGCGAGTGGCGGACCGCCTCGCACTGGTGCCGCCTGCACGGGCAAAGGCGGCAGCCAGGTCGCGATAGCGGCCAGGCTCAGCGTGGCAATCAACGGCGAATATTGTCTGGTCATGCAGGATAACGTTGCCGGGGACGGTTCCCGTGATGATCCGTCGTCCGCGATGCGTCTGGCTGCGCGGCCGGCACGTCACGCGCGCCGACAGGCAGGCATTGTACCCTCCACCTCGCCATGCGCGAAAGCCGCGCCACGTATGGCATCCGGCCCATTGCGCGGTTTGCGACAGAATCGTGGATACGGGGAAAGCCACCACTTGACGGGTGTGCCGTCACGCGTTCCCGGGGCACGGTTATGTAACAATCGCCGTTTGCCGGGCCGCGCACCTCCTTCCTCGGGGCCGCTCGCCGTCCCGCCCGCTTTCCGGAATCTCCATGACGTCTCCGCGTTTTCCCCTCTGGCTGCTGATCTGCGCGTCGCTGACCGCGCTCGCGCCGCTTTCCATCGACATGTACCTCCCGAGCTTTCCGGCGCTCGCGGCGGACCTGCACGTCGATATCAGCCGCATCCAGCTGACGCTTGGCGCGTTTCTGATCGGGCTGGCGATCGGGCAGGCGTTCTACGGGCCGATCAGCGATCGCTACGGACGCAAGCCGCCGTTGTATCTGGGCCTCGTGCTCTATGCGCTCGCGGCGGCCGGTTGCGCGCTCGCGGGCAGCGTGGAGTCGCTGATGTGGTGGCGTTTCCTGGCGGCGCTGGGTGGATGCGCGGGCATCGTGGTGTCGCGCGCGGTCATCCGGGACAGGCTGGAAGCGCGAGAGTCCGCGCGCGCGTTCTCGTCGCTGATGCTGGTCATGGGCCTGGCGCCGATTCTCGCGCCCATCATCGGCGGCGCGCTTCTCGCGTCGTTCGGCTGGCGCGCGATCTTCTGGGTGCATTGCGGCGCGGCGCTGCTGATTCTGCTGCTCGTGCATCGCCGCATGGAAGAGTCGCTCGATCCCGCGCGGGCGCAGCCGTTGCATCCGGCTTCCGTGATGCGGAGCTATGCGGACCTGCTGCGCGCGCGGGAGTTCGTCGGCTACACGCTCGCGGCGGGCTGCTCGCAGGCGGCCATGTTCGCGTACATCGCCGGCTCGCCGTTCGTGCTTATCGAACTCCACGGCATCGATCCTTCGTACTATGGCTTCGTGTTCGGCGCCAACGCGTTTGGCCTGATCTCCATGGCGCAGGTCAACGCGCGGCTCGTGCGCGCGCGTTCGCTGGACGGCGTGCTACGCGTCGCGCTGTTCGCGCCCTGTCTGGCAGGCGTGGTCCTCGCGGCGGCCGCGCTGACCGGGACGGCAACGCTGCCGGTGCTGCTGGTCTGCTTCTTCGTGTGCCTGTCCGGCATGGGATGCATCCTGCCGAACGCCTCGGCCCTCGCGCTCTCCCATCAGGGCCATCGCGCGGGCACGGCATCGGCGCTGATGGGCACGCTGCAATTCACGCTCGGCACCCTCGCGGGTGCCGCGGTCAGCTTCTGGCACGACGGCACCGCACTACCGCTCGCCGTGGTGATGGCGGTGTGCGGCGTGGCGGCGATGGCGATGCGGTGGTATGGGCATGCCGGTCTGGCGCGCCAGCCGGCAGCCTGAGGACTAGGCGGCCTCGTTCGCCGACTGCGCCGGGGTCATCGGCATCGCCGGCGCGCCCTGCATCACCACCACCTGTGCCGGCATCGGGGCCGCGAACCCCGCCTCGCCGAAGCTTTCGCGAATCACGCGGTTGGTGTCGAAGTACACCTGCCAGTAATGGTCGTTATGGCAGTACGGCCGCACGGCAAGCACGGGGCCCACGAGCGTGAACTCGAGGATCTCGACATCGACCGGCGGTTCCGTCAGCACGTTGGGAATGGCCGCGATGCGTGCCTTGAGCAGGGCCACGGCGGCCGCCGCATCGGTCGAGCCCGCCAGCTGCGCCTTGAGTTCGACGCGGCGGAAGGCATTCGCCGAGAAGTTCTGGATGGTGTCGGTGAAGATCTTGTTGTTGCCCACGACGGTCAGCACGTTGTCCGGCGTATCGAGCGTGGTGGCAAACAGCCCCACCTCGCGCACGGTGCCCGTGACGCCGCCGATGGTCACGAAATCTCCGACCTTGAACGGCCGCAGCACGATCAGGAACGCACCGGCCGCGAAGTTCGACATCAGCCCCGACCATGCCATGCCGATGGCTACGCCTGCCGCGGCAATCAGCGCCGCGAACGTCGTGGTCTGGATGCCGAAGTAGCCGAGGATGCCGATGACCAGCACGACGTTCAGCGTGACCGTGACGATCGAGCCGATATAGCGCATCAGCGTCGGGTCCACCTGCTGGCGCCCCAGCGTTTTCTGCAACATGCGGACGACGAAGTGGATCAGCCACCGGCCGACGATCCAGAAGGCGAGCGCGGCGAGAATCTTGACGCCGAAGACAGTGGCGTAGCCGATGACGACGTCGCGGAAACTGAGCAGCGATTCGGAATCCATGGGCATTCTCCAGTGATGGGAAGCTGGAAACGACGGCCCGCGCGGCGCCGCAAATTGGCAGAAATGCGACAAGCGGGCAAGGCATTATTGGCCCCGCAAATGCGGAAGTTCAAGTAAATAATCCGCAGGAGGGAATAAAGGCGGCCGCCCGAAGCCGCCAATCGGCAGCGGCACCGCAGCCGCGGGCCGCAAAAAAAGCCACCCATTGGGTGGCTTCGGGGGATGGCGGAGAGAGCGGCTTACCAGTTGGTCTCGCGCTCGGGCGTCGCCGAGATGCGGTGCAGCGTCAGGTCCGCGCCATGGAATTCGGCCTCGGGATCGAGCCGGATACCGACGAACTTCTTGAGCGTGCCGTAGACGACCGTGCCGCCGACGACGGCGATCACGATGCCCAGTCCCGTGCCGATCAGCTGCGCGCCGATGGACACCCCGCCAAGGCCGCCCAGCGCATGGGAGCCGAAGATGCCCGCGGCAATGCCGCCCCACGCGCCACAGAGGCCATGCAGCGGCCAGACGCCCAGTACGTCATCGATATGCCATTTGTTCTGCGCGAGCGTAAACAGATGCACGAACAGCACGCCGGCAATGGCGCCGGTCACGAGCGCGCCGAGCGGATGCATGAGGTCCGAGCCCGCGCAGACCGCGACGAGACCGGCCAGCGGGCCGTTGTACGCAAAGCCCGGATCGTTGCGGCCGGCCCACCAGGCTGACAGCGTGCCGCCGGCCATCGCCATCAGCGAGTTGATGGCCACCAGTCCGCTGATCTTGTCGACACTCTGCGCGCTCATCACGTTGAAGCCGAACCAGCCCACAGCGAGTACCCAGGCGCCCAGCGCGAGAAACGGAATGTTCGACGGCGGATGCGCGCTGATGCGGCCGTCCTTCTGATAGCGGCCGCGGCGCGCGCCAAGCAGCAGAATGGCGGGCAGCGCAATCCAGCCACCGACCGCATGCACGACCACCGAGCCGGCAAAGTCGTGGAACGGGGCGCCGGCCACGCGCGCGATCCAGTCCTGCACGCCGAAATGCTGGTTCCAGACAATGCCCTCGAAGAACGGATACACGAAGCCGACGAGGATGAACGTGGCGACCAGCTGCGGGCTGAAGCGCGAACGTTCCGCGATACCGCCGGAAATAATTGCGGGAATCGCCGCAGCAAACGTCGCGAGAAAGAAGAATTTCACCAATTCATAGCCGTTTTTCTGCGCCAGAACCTCCGCGCTCGACATGAATTGGACGCCATAGGCCACGGTATAACCAATGAAAAAGTAAGCAATCGTTGAAACGGCAAAATCAACGAGGATTTTCACGAGTGCATTGACCTGGTTTTTCTTTCGGACCGTCCCGAGTTCCAGGAACGCGAATCCCGCATGCATGGCCAGCACCATGATCGCTCCAAGCAGGATGAACAGGGCATCCGTGCCAGACTTCCAGTTTTCCATTGTGACCTCATGCGCAAAATGGGAGCGCGAGTACGCAAGAAGCATTCCAGAATGGGCTAAAACGGGGCGAATCGCGCCCGAACGCGGTGCGGAGTGCACCGGGATGGCGTCGCGGCGTCGGCCGGCCACGCCTGCCGCCCGGATGGCGAGACCGGAACGCCGGGTTTCGATGCCTCGATATGCAGCATTTCGGTGCGTCTTCATGCCGCAAAACGGTGCGTTGCACCACGGTCGGGCGGACGGTTCGGTGGGGCCGGGGTGTCGAACGGGCGGCCCTCGCGGGGCCGTTCGATTGCCCGAAAAGAGGGGTAAAACCCCCGCTAAGTCTTGTCAGGGAACGATTTGCGGCGATTTCCGTTGCATTGGTGCCACTTGGGATTGCGCTTGGCGCGAAGGGCAGATTAGACTGCGCCGATCGGTGATTTGCCGCCTGGCAGATACATCGGTGACGACGACCAAACAAGGGAAATCAGCCATGAATAAAGGTGAACTGGTATCGGCCATCGCCGCGGACGCAGAACTCAGCAACGCCGCCGCCGAGCGCGCGTTGAACGCAGCGCTGGACAGTATCAAGAAGGCAGTTGCAAAGGGTGATTCGGTGACGCTCGTGGGTTTCGGCAGCTTCAGCTCCGGCAAGCGCGCGGCCCGTACCGGCCGTAACCCGCGTACCGGCGAAACCATCAAGATCCCGGCCGCCAAGACGGTGAAGTTCTCCGCCGGCCAAGGCTTCAAGGACGCCGTGAACAAGAAGAAGTAAGACTTTCGCGTTCGACAAGTCGCAAAGCGGCCTTCCGGGCCGCTTTTCTTTTTTCTGCTTCCCATTCGTTTATCGCGACGCTGCGCCGGGTTAAACTGCGCGCGCGAGCCAAGCTCGCTTCTGGCCTGTTTATGGAATACCCGCGATGAACGATCTGTCCCACCAGCTTTCCATGACCGTGCTGATGACGCCGGACATGGCCAACTTCTCCGGCAACGTGCACGGGGGCACCATTCTCAAATACCTGGATATGGTCGCGTATGCCTGCGCCAGCCGTTATGCGGGCCGCTACGTGGTCACGCTGTCGGTGGACCAGGTCATGTTCCGCCAGCCCATCCACGTGGGCGAGCTCGTGACCTTTCTGGCGTCGGTCAACTACACGGGCCGCAGCTCGATGGAAATCGGTATCAAGGTGATTACCGAGAATATCCGCAGCAAGCTCGTGCGCCATACCAATAGCTGTTATTTCACGATGGTCGCCGTGGACGACAACGGGCAGCCAGCCGAGGTGCCGTCGCTGCAGCCGCGCGACGAGGAAGAGCGCCAGCGCTTCGAAGCCGCGCAGCAGCGCCGCGCGTTGCGGCAGGAAATGGAAAAGCGCCACGACGACATCAAGCAGCGGTCGGTCGGGTGAGCGGAGCGCCTATGCAAAGCGAACGATGGGGATGGATGACGGTCTGTGGGGCTGCCGTCGCGTGCGCGATGGCGGCGGCGCCCGCCGGGGCGGAGGAGATCGGCAGCGTCAGCACGAACTTCCGCGTGACGGGCTCGGACAAGGTCGTCATCGAGGCGTATGACGACCCGCAGGTGCAGGGCGTGACGTGCTACGTGTCGCGCGCCCGCACCGGCGGCATCAAGGGTTCGCTCGGCATGGCGGAAGACCCGCCCGAGGCGTCGATCGCCTGCCGGCAGGTGGGCCCGATCTCGTTCAAGGGCCCGCTGCGTGCACAGGAGGACGTGTTCTCCGAGCGCATGTCGGTCCTGTTCAAGACCTTGCACGTGGTGCGCGCGGTGGACCGCAAGCGCAATACGCTCGTGTACCTCACGTACTCGGACCGCATCGTCAGCGGCAGCCCGCAGAACGCGGTCACCGCGGTGCCGGTGCCGGCGGAAACCGCGATTCCCGTGAAGTAATCAACATCGAACCGCGCGTCAGATCGTCACGCCGCCATCCACGACCACCGCCTGGCCGGTCATGAACGAACTCGCGGCGGAGGCGAGGAAGCACGCCGCGCCGGCGATCTCGATCGGCTCGCCGATGCGCCGCAGCGGCGCCCCCTCCGTCGACTGCCGATAGCGCACCGGATCTTCCCACAGCGCGCGCGCGAAATCCGTCTTGATGAGCCCCGGCGCAATGCAGTTCACGCGCACGTTGTGCGGTCCGAACTCGACCGCGAGGTTGCGCGCGAGCTGGAAATCCGCGGCCTTCGACACGTTGTAGACGCCGATCGTCGGCGACCCCCGCAGTCCGCCGATCGACGACACGATGACGATGGACCCATCGCGCCGCGCGATCATCTGCGGCGCCACCATCTGGATAAGCCAGTGATTGGCAATCACGTTGTTGTCGAGCACCTTGCGGAACTGCTCGTCGCTGACGCCGCTCATCGGACCGTAGTAGGGATTCGAGGCCGCGTTGCACACCAGCACGTCGATACGTCCGAACACGCGGTTGGTCTCATCGACCAGCCGCTGCAGATCCGCCTTCGATGAAATGCTGGCCGCCACCGCGATCGCGGTGCCTTCGCCATGCTCCGCGTTGATGGCCGCGGCCACCTCCTCGCATGCGTCCAGCTTGCGCGAAGAAATCACCACTTTGGCACCCTGTACGGCCATCTGCTCCGCGATCGCCCGGCCGATGCCGCGCGAGGAACCCGTGATGATCGCAACCTTGCCGGTCAGATCGAACAATGACATGGATGTCTCCCGATTGTTTTTCGATGTCGGCCCATTATGGAGACGCCCCGCACGCGCAGTCCACAGCTAAACACCCACGCCGGCACGCTTATCAGCAAACTTTCTGCGGGCAATTCACGCGATGCATGGCACGCGTTTGGAAGACATCTTCCACGCGATCGTGCCTACCATGGGAGGACAACAACAGCGCGGAGACGCCCGTGAAAACCCTGATCGATCATCTTGGCCAGTACGCCGCCTACCATCGCAACCCCCGCAATGTGTTCACGCACTTTATCGGCATCCCGATGATCGTGCTGGCCGTCACGACGCTGCTCGCGCGGCCCGCGATCGCGCTCGGCGACGGCCCGATGTTTCTGACGCCGGCAATCGTCGTGTACGTGCTCTCGTGCCTGTTCTACCTGCGGTTGTCGCTCGCATTCGGTGCGGCGATGGCGGCGATTCTCGCGGTGTTCGTTGCGGTCGGCGCCTGGCTCGCGGCCATGCCGGACGTGGTCTGGCTCGGCGCAGGCATCGGACTGTTCGTAGTCGGATGGATCATCCAGTTCGTCGGTCACCACTACGAGGGACGCAAGCCGGCGTTCGTCGATGACCTGGCCGGACTGCTGATCGGCCCACTGTTCCTGGTTGCGGAAACCGCGTTCGCACTGGGTTTCGCACGGCGTTTGCGTGTTGCGTTGGGTGCGGCGACGGGTGCCACGACGGGTGCGCACGGACACTAGAAAACAGAGTGTGACAGGGCACCGGGGACGCGAAAGTGGGGGGACGTACCCCACCAACGCATGCATGCTGACGCAAACCAGCGACAAAACACGGGGTTTTCACTGGGTTTCACGTATCTGGCTTACGAAAACTCCTTGACTCGCGGCTGTTTCCGCTATGATTCAGTGCGTACCGGCACCCAGGATCGACAGCGTGTCGATTCGTTGCAAGGCAAGCGTAGTACGACAGCTTTGCAACGGGACGTTGAGATTGGTGCCGGACGTTTTGTTCAACTCTTGAACTCTTGTTTATTGGATATGGCGACCAAAGCGAAACCGACCGCGAAGACTGCAGCGAAGCCCGCTGCAACCAAGACCGCTGCCAAGAAGGCTGCGGCGCCCAAGACTGCTGCCAAGAAGGCCGCTCCGGCAAAGAAGGCTGCTCCGGCTGCTGCGACGCCCGTCGCCAAGCCGCTGAAGGACACCTTCAACAAGTCGAGCCTGGTCGCTCACCTGGTGGCACAGACCCAGCTGGAGCCGAAGGCCGTGAAGACGGTGCTGGCCCATCTGGAAAACACGATCGTCAGCGCGCTGAACAAGAAGGGCGCTGGCGAATTCACGCTGCCGGGCCTGCTGAAGGTGACCGCGCAGCAAGTGCCGGCCAAGAAGAAGCGCTTCGGCAAGGACCCGTTCACCGGCGAAGAGCGCTGGTTCCCGGCCAAGCCTGCCAGCGTGAAGGTCAAGGTCCGTCCGCTGAAGAAGCTGAAGGACGCAGCGGCCTGATAGCCGCCTGACAGTGCGCCTGGTATCTGGCACCGGTTCTCCGGTGCCAGTCTTGCCGAAGGCCCTCCCTTGTGGAGGGCCTTGTTTTTTTGTGCCGACAGTTCCCGCCGACGTCATGCGGCCGTGGCGGTGGCCGCGCCGCGCGCCATGCGTCGAATCGCCTGCGGCGGCTGACCGTACGCGCGCAGAAAAGAGCGGCGCATGCGCTCGCGATCGCCGAAGCCCGTCTCGCGGGCGACCACGTCGATCGAATGCCGGCCCGATTCCATCATGAGGCGCGCGGCTTCCACGCGCAGATGCTCGACGGCCTTGGCCGGCGTCTCGCCGGTTTCCTCGCGAAATGCGCGCGCAAACTGCCGCGGGCTCAGATGCGCGGCCTCGGCGAGCTGATCGACCGACAACTCGTCCTGCAGATTGGACCGCGCGTAATCGAGTGCCGCCTGGATGCGGTCCGAGCGCGGCTGCAGCTCCAGCATCTTCGAATACTGTGACTGACCGCCGGTGCGCCGGTGATAGACCACGAGCTTCTTGGCAACGTCGCGCGCCACCTCGGGGCCGCAGTCGCGCTCGACGATCGCCAGCGCGAGGTCGATGCACGCCGTCATGCCGGCCGACGTCCACACCGATCCATCGGTAATGAAGATGCGATCGTCCTCCACCTCGATATCGGGATACCGCTCGCGCAGCATGTCCGCATGGAACCAGTGCGTGGTCGCGCGCCGGCCCGCCAGCACACCGGCCTCGGCCAGATTGAACGCGCCCGTGCACGTCGCGCCCATGCGGCGCGCGGTCTTCGCCGTGCGGCGGAGAAACTCGACGAGCGCGGGCGGCGTCGGCCGGACGTCGTTGTCGCCGACCACGAGCACCGTGTCGTAGCGGCGGCGGTTGAAGGGCTCCGTGGTCACCGTGAACCCGCCCGAGCACATGACGGGCCCGCCGTGCTCGGAGAGCAGATGCACGGCATACAGCGGCTCCGGCAGTTCCTTGTTGGCGAACTCGAGCACGGTGGAGACCGCGAGGTTCAGCACCTGGAACCCCGGATACAGCGCGATAGCGATCTTGAGCATGGCAGAAAAGGTGGTTTCTATGACATTTGAGCCATTGCATTATGGCACTAATCTTGGCATCAGGCAGGCGGCATACCCGCCCGCAACTCTCAATGTCACAGGAATCGGAGTCTTCATCATGAGCAAGCAAAACACGGGCAAGGCAGTCGTCACGGGCGCATCGTCGGGTATCGGCGCCATCTACGCGGACCGTCTCGCCCGCCGCGGTCACGATCTGATCCTCGTCGCGCGCAACCGGGGCCGCCTCGAGCAACTGGCCGCGCGCATCGAGCGCGAGACCGGCCGCACCGCGCAGATCGTCGTCGCGGACCTGGGCAAGGTGGAAGACATGAAGCGCGTGGAGCAGCTGCTCCGTGACGATCCGGCCATCACGGTGCTGGTCAACAACGCCGGCGTGGGCGCCGCGGCGCCGCTGCTGCAGGCGGACGTGGACACGATGCAGGCGATGATCGAGGTCAACGTGACGGCGCTGACGCGCCTGACCTATGCCGCCGTACCGGGCTTCGTGGCCCGCGGCGCTGGCACCATCATCAATATCGCGTCGATCGTCGCGGTGGCGCCCACGCTGCTGAACGGCGTGTACGGCGGCTCCAAGGCGTTCGTGCTGGCCTTCACGCAGTCCCTGCAACACGAACTCGCGGACAAGGGCGTGCGCGTGCAGGCCGTACTGCCGGGCGCGACGCGCACGGAGTTCTGGGATGTGGCGGGCCACTCGGTGGACGCGCTGCCGCAGGAGTGGGTGATGAGCGGCGACGATCTCGTCGATGCGGCACTGGCCGGCTTCGATCAGGGCGAAGTGGTGACCGTGCCGTCGCTGCCCGAGGTGGCGGACTGGAATGCGTTCGAGTCCGCGCGTGCGGCGCTGGGGCCGAACCTGTCGCGCAGCAAGCCGGCCGCGCGGTTTGGCGTGCAATAAAAAACGGCCCCTGCGGGGGCCGTTTTTTTTGAGGCGTCCTCCCCGAGGGGGGGTACATCGACTTACTGCGGTCCGAGCTTCTTGATCAGCGCGTCCAGCTGTTCCAGTTCCGCGCCGGTCAGGTCCGTCAGCGGTGCGCGCACCGGGCCCGCATCGTAGCCGACCAGCTTGGCGCCGGCCTTTACGATCGACACCGCGTAGCCTTGCTTGCGGTTACGGATGTCCAGGTACGGCAGGAAGAACGAGTCGATCAGCTTGCCGACGGTCTCGTGATCGTCCGCGGCGATCGCGCGGTAGAACTCCATCGCGGTCTTCGGGATGAAGTTGAACACGGCCGACGAGTACACGGGCACGCCCAGTGCCTTGTAGGCGGCGGCGTAGACTTCGGCGGTCGGCAGGCCACCGAGGTAAGCCAGACGGTCGCCGAGCTTGCGGCGCACGCGCACCATCGCTTCGATGTCGCCCACGCCGTCCTTGAAACCGATCAGGTTCGGGCACTTGTCCACGACCTTGGCCAGCAGGTCGGCGCCGATGCGCGAGTTGGCGCGGTTGTAGACGATCACGCCGCACTTGGTGGCCTTGCAAACCTCTTCGATATGGTTGGCAATCCCGTCTTCGCTGGCTTCCGTCAGGTAATGCGGCATCAGCAGGATGCCGTGCGCGCCCAGACGTTCCGCTTCCTTCGCGTATTCGATCGCCACGCGGGTCGGGCCACCGGCACCGGCCAGGATGGGCACCTTGCCACGGCAGGTTTCCACCGCGGTGCGGATGACGTTCGAATAGTCCTGTTGCGTCAGCGAGAAGAACTCGCCGGTGCCGCCGGCCGCGAACAGGGCCGACGCACCATACGGCGCGAGCCATTCAAGGCGGGCTGCATAGGTGTCCGCGCGGAAGTTGCCTTGCGCGTCGAAGTCGGTCACGGGGAACGACAGCAGGCCTTCGGAGATGATCTGCTTGAGTTCTTGCGGTGTAGTCATGTCGCTGTTCCTGATCGCCACATGGCGAAGAAAGGGTGGTGGTGGTGCGTTGAGATAAGTCATCGTACAACCAAGCCTTTCGGGAAGCAAGTACGATCCGCCAGGCTCAGGGTAAGCACCGAGATGGCGTGCGCGATCCAGCGGGCCAGGCCGTGCAAGGGAATTGAAAGGAAACCCAAGCGGGACAACGCTTGGCGGGTTTTCCCCATGATGGTGCCGGTTGCGGACCGTGTGCACCGCATCATAGGGTAAACGCGAGATACTGGTGCAGGAATCGCGTCTCTATAATCGATGTCGTACGACGACTGTTGTGTAGATGACATTCACAAGCCGATCCCGCTGCATGCCGCTATGGGGTCAACGGTTGTGAGGAGACCCGATGAGTTTCAACCCCGCGAATACCGTTCCCGCCGCGCACGCCGACTCCGGCGCGCGCCGCACCAACGTCCGTTACTGGATTCTTCTGCTGATCTTTGTGGTGACCACGGTCAATTACGCCGACCGCGCCACGCTCTCCATCACTGGCCCGGCCATGCGCCAGGAGTTCGGTTTCGATGCCGTGCAGATGGGCTTTATCTTCTCCGCGTTCAGCTGGGCTTACGTGCTGGCGCAGTTGCCGGGCGGCTGGCTGCTCGACCGCTTTGGCGCGCGCAAGATCTACGCGGCCAGCATTTTCGCATGGTCGTTCTTCACGCTGCTGCAGGGCTGGCTCGGCATCTTCGCGACGTTCGCCTCCGCGATGGTCGTGCTGTTCGTGCTGCGTTTTGCCGTGGGCCTCGCCGAATCGCCGGCGTTTCCGGCCAATGCGAAGGTCGTGGCGAGCTGGTTCCCGACGGCCGAGCGCGGCACCGCGTCGGCGATCTTCAATGCGGCGCAGTACTTCGCCGCGGTCGTGTTCACGCCGCTGATGGCCTGGCTCACGCACGAGATCGGCTGGCACCACGTGTACCTGTGGATGGGCGGCCTGGGCATGTTGCTGGCGCTCGTGTGGCTCAAGGTCATGCATAGCCCGGCCACGCATCCGTCGATCAACCAGGCCGAGCTCGACCATATCGAGCAGGGCGGTGGCCTGATCCATATGAGCGGCAGCGACGGCAAGGACGACGGGAAGTCCGCGCCCGCCGGCTGGTTCTATGCGCGCCAGCTTCTGTCCAACCGCATGCTCGCCGGGGTGTACCTCGGCCAGTACTGCATCAACGTGCTCACGTACTTTTTCCTGACCTGGTTCCCCGTGTATCTGGTGCAGGCGCGCGGCATGTCGATCCTGAAGGCCGGTTTCGTCGCGTCGTTGCCCGCGATCTGCGGTTTCCTCGGCGGCGTGCTGGGCGGCGTGATCTCCGACACGCTGCTGCGTCGCGGCTATACGCTGACGGTCGCGCGCAAGGTGCCTATCGTTGCCGGCATGCTGCTGTCGGTGAGCATGATCGCGTGCAATTACGTCGATGCCGAATGGCTCGTGGTCGGCATCATGGCGCTGGCGTTCTTCGGCAAGGGCATCGGCGCGCTGGGCTGGGCCGTGGTCGCCGATACCGCGCCGAAGGAAGTCATCGGCCTGGCCGGCAGCATCTTCAACACGTTCGGCAATATCGCGGGCATCGTGACGCCGATCGTGATTGGCTATATCCTCAGCGTCACGGGTTCGTTCAACGGCGCGCTCGTGTTCGTGGGGGTCAACGCGCTGGTTACGGTGCTCAGCTATCTGGTGATCGTCAAGGACATCCGCCGGGTGGAACTGAAGCACCCCAATTAAGCAGAAAAGCAGAAGGAAGAACCATCATGTCGGTCACGTCCCCACAGACGCTTGAACAGAACATCGAACAGAAGCCGGCACTGCCGCCGCTGTATATCCGCATTCACGAGAACGACAACGTCGCGATCGTTGCCAACGACGGCGGCCTTGGCGAAGGCGCGGTGTTCGCCGACGGCCTGACGCTGCGCGAGCGCGTGCCGCAGGGCCACAAGGTGGCGCTTGCCGACCTCAAGCAGGGCGATGCGATCATCCGCTACAACGTGGTCATCGGCTATGCGCAGAAGGACCTGCCGCGCGGCAGCTGGGTCTGGGAGCGCGTGATGGACATGCCGGTGGCACCGGGCCTGACCGATCTGCCGATCGGCACGCGCCTGCCCGCGCCGCTGCCGCCGCTGGAAGGCTATACGTTCGAGGGTTTCCGGAACCCGGACGGTTCGGTCGGCACGCGCAATATCCTGGCCATTACGACGACCGTGCAGTGCGTGTCGGGCGTAGTCGAGCATGCGGTGCGCCGGATCAAGGACGAACTGCTGCCGAAGTATCCGAACGTCGATGACGTGATCGGCCTCGAGCATACGTATGGCTGCGGGGTGGCGATCGACGCGCCGGACGCGGTGGTGCCTATTCGCACGCTGCGCAATATCGCGCTGAACCCGAACTTCGGCGGCACGGCGATGATGGTGAGCCTGGGCTGCGAGAAGCTGCAGCCGGACCGCCTGCTGCCGCCGGGCACGATTCCGATCCAGACCGGTGCCGGCGAGGTACAGGTGGGGGTCGTGTGCCTGCAGGACGACCAGCATGTGGGATTCGGTTCGATGATCGACTCGATCATGACGATGGCCGAGACGCATCTGGAGAAGCTGAACCAGCGCCGTCGCGAGACGTGTCCGGTGTCGGACCTCGTGGTTGGCGTGCAGTGCGGGGGCAGCGATGCGTTCTCGGGCGTGACCGCCAACCCGGCGGTGGGCTTCGCGACGGACCTGCTCGTACGCGCCGGTGCGGCCGTGATGTTCTCGGAAGTCACCGAAGTTCGCGACGGCATCGACCAACTGACCGCCCGCGCGGCCACGCCGGAAGTGGCCGAGGCCATGATTCGCGAGATGGACTGGTACGACAAATACCTGGACCGCGGCCGCGTGGACCGCAGCGCGAACACGTCGCCGGGCAACAAGAAGGGCGGGCTGTCGAACATCGTCGAAAAGGCGATGGGCTCGATCGTGAAGTCCGGCAGCGCGCCGATTACCGGTGTGCTGTCACCGGGCGAAAAGCTCAAGCAAAAGGGCCTGATCTACGCGGCTACACCGGCCAGCGACTTTATCTGCGGCACGCTGCAACTGGCGGCCGGCATGAACCTCCACGTCTTCACAACGGGCCGCGGCACGCCCTATGGCCTGGCGGAAGTCCCCGTGATCAAGGTAGCGACCCGCAACGACCTGGCCCGCCGCTGGCACGACCTGATGGACGTGAACGCAGGCCGCATCGCCACGGGCGAAGCGACGATCGAGGATGTGGGCTGGGAACTGTTCCAGCTGATGATCGACGTGGCGAGCGGGCGCAAGAAGACTTGGGCGGAACACCACAAGCTGTACAACTCGCTGGCGCTGTTCAATCCGGCACCGGTGACCTGAGGGTGATGGGTTGATTGGCTGAGTGGCATCGATGGGAAGCGTGACGCTTCCCATTTTTTTTATCTTTGTGCCGATTGAAGTTTTTCACTAAGTCACCTTCAGCATGGACTCCAACATCTCGCTGGCCAGATTGCGCTCCCTGGGCTGCCCGATGCGAATGGCATCCGTCAGGGCAAGCAGGGCATACAGACGCGAATCCTTCCGCACGGCGTTCGGTACCGAAGGCGCGAACGGAATGATCGCCGCGCCTTTCGTGTTCCCGCGAGGGTCTGGCCACACTGGCACGATCTCGCCGGCGGACATCAGCTTCCCTTCGAGGACCGGTGCTCCCAACGATGTCGCAATACCTCGCGTTACTTCTCCCGGTTTGGCGGGAAATACGTAACGGATTCCGTGGATCAACAATTCGCCGAGCGCCTTCGCGTTGGCGCGGGGCACGCCGTCTCTTCGATCTAATTTTGCTAAACCTGCTTCGAAGCACCGTTGGAGTGACAGGCTCACTTGCGACTTGCTGATACCGGTTGAGTCCGCTAGACCTCGGACGCTGAATTCAGCTTTATTCCGCTCCCCCGCATCCGAGTATTCCAGTTCACCCTCGCCACGCGGACTCTCCGCGCGAGAGAGGGTGACCATCGCGCTCGGTGATGCCTTAAGGTGAACATCGCTTCGGTCCTCCCACCCCAGCTCTTGCGCGAGCAGCGCGGAGCCGCCCGGAGCGGCACTCTCCAGCTCCCAGTCTTGCCAGCCGTCTATGCGAGGCCGGCCGCCCTCCCGATCTCTGATCTCGAGGCTCACAAGCTTCAATAGGAGCAGAATGTCTTGACTTTTCATCGCGCGCACCTCCGTGCTGTCCCGTGTCCTAGGACACGGGA
This sequence comes from Cupriavidus sp. OTU4054, assembly GCF_038440175.1. Lineage (NCBI taxonomy): Bacteria > Pseudomonadati > Pseudomonadota > Betaproteobacteria > Burkholderiales > Burkholderiaceae > Cupriavidus > Cupriavidus sp. OTU4054. The sequence continues at coordinate 186,937 of NZ_JASATF010000009.1, read as the reverse complement.
CATTCTGTTCTCGCGGCGAGGCCATTGTCAAGGCAGAAGTCCCTGCCCGATATGTGTGTCCTGAGTAAATCTGGTGGGCCCGTGGGAGCGTTATGCCTTGCCCGGGCCTACGCGAACGCCTTGCTTGTCGCGCTGAATACAAGGCAGATACCCATAGGCCCGAAGCCGGGCAAGGTCTTGTGGTGCCGATGGTGGCATTGCATTGATGCCCAAGGCGGAGGTCTCAATGCCGAACGAGCCACATTTCGGACAGGTGTACTTGTACCCGCGCAGGGCAGAGGACCGAATGCGTTCTGCGGCGGTTCCGCATAGCGGGCAATTTGCAGGTTGTGGGAGCATGGCCTGGAGGAATCGAGTACTGTATATATATACAGTATAGCCATGCCTTCGCGGAAGGGAAGGGGCGGGTCGATGTTGTGGTTCATCATCGCAGTCGCATCATTCCTCGAATGGACCCGGCCCCGCCAACGCGTCCGTCCTCTCCACGGCGAACACGCAGTCGAAATACTTTCCCGCTTCGCTCCACGGTGCACCTTCCTTCCATAGGGCAATAAAGGCCCGGCTGACGTCGACGACATGGTCGTGCCTGCTGCCGACCTGTCGCACGTAGCTGTAGAACTGCTGGATCTTGCCGGGCTGCTGGAAGCGAGGGGAGAACAGCGCTTTCCCGCATTGCGGCTGCGCCGTCGAGCGAAGCGTCACGCGCGCGTCGCAGCTCGAAATCCGCGGCGGCGACGCGCGATTCAGTGCGAAGGGGGGATCGTCGGGCCAGCGCACGCCATACAGCAGGACCTGATACTGCTGCACCGATTCGACGGTGACGCACGACGACTCGGAACCCGCCGCCACGCTGCAATTCTCGATTGCGCCATTTTTCCAATTTCCCCCGCTCGATCGCCACGAATCGGTCGATTGACCGATCCAGCGCAGCGTGAACGAGCGATATACCTGTCGCATGCATCACGGAGATGCTCGATTCACGGTCATGGTGAGCAAAAATGGAAATTATCGAGAAGCACCGGGATACCCTGGTTTCGGGGTCTGAAGTCTGGCTGGTTCGGCCGGACCATATCGACGACGTTCTTCGTATCTGCGTGACACCGAATCGCGTGCCGCAAGCGGGCACGCTTGGCGCACTGGTGGTTGCGACAGATGCGGAGCTTAGCGGCGGTGCGCTCATCAGCACGATCAAGAGTTGCGCGGTGGGGTTGGACCTGCCTCTGGTCTATGGCGTCAGCGTTGGCTATCCGCTCGATGCGAATCCCCCGTTCGCCATCAAGCGAAATCGAGAGCTGACCACGTCATGGCCGGCTTTCGAGCCGGTGACGCCTGCATTCATGGGGTTGCCCGGTATGGCCCCGACGGGAGGGGCCGAGGCGTTTCTTGATTTTCTGGCCGATGAACTCATGCCGGCGCTCGCGGACACGTTTCCTGTCGATCTCGGCGAGGCGACGCTGACCGGGCAGTCTTTCGGCGGCTTCTTCGTCCTGTATGCGTTATTGCACCGCCCCGAGGCGTTTCGTCGTTATCTCGCGGTCAGTCCCTCGTTGTGGTGGGACGATCATGGCTTGCTCGACGTTGCCGCGCGGATCGTCGCGGAAAGCCCGGCGCCGGCGGCGCAAGTCTACTTGTGCGCGGGCGAACTCGAGCATCGCGCACGGTTCGGCCTGCAGTTTGGCGGGCCAATGCCGGATGCCATCCGGGGCGTCGTGCAGTCGGCACTGGGACGTACCGACATGCCGGGTGACATGTTCATGATGAAACAGATCTTGCAGGGCTGGCACAACGATCGATTCTCCGTCGAGGCGCATGTCTATCCGGAAGAGAGTCACGAATCGATCATGGGCGCGGCATTCAGCCGTGGGCTGCGCCGCCTGCACGGCACGCTATAGCGGCTGCCAGATCGATAAACCTCGCGATCCACGACCCGATCATCATCCTGCTAAACCGATAAATACATCCGAATAATCAATTTATTGCACGAATTTGTCGCGCCTATACTCCGGTCGCCAGCGCATGACTGGTCTTTGCTTGCAGGCAATGAATACAAGGAGGAGGCAAATGCGTCGAGACCCGATGTTCCGGGCGGACCTGACATGGCCGGTGCTCGTGCTGGCGTGTACCGGATGGCTGCATGCATGCGGTGGGGACGATGGGCCGTCATCGTCCGCGCCGCCCGCCACGACGACACCGCCAGCGACCACGGCGACCGCATGCGACACCACGTCGCTTGCTCAGGTGAAGCTGGACGGCGCGTCCGTGACGAGTGCGGCAGCGATTCCCGCAAGCAGTTTCACGCCGCCCGGCGCAAGGACGCCCCTTACCGGGTTGCCCGCGTTCTGCAGGATTCAGGGCAGCGCGACACCGACGTCGGACTCGCTCGTCAACTTCGAAGTATGGGTCCCGACCGATGGGTCATGGAACGGCAAGCTCGTGACCACCGGCAACGGCGGCTACAGTCCCGCGCTCAGTTACGGCGACATGGCTTACGCCATGCGGCAGGGTTATGCCGTCATCGGCGGTGACACGGGGCATCAATCGGCGGATCCGAACGAGATGTTCTGGGGCGTCGGTCATCCGGAGAAGATTGCCGACTGGGGCACGCGGTCGATCCATGCGATTACCGCGCCCGGCAAGACGCTGATCGCGTCGTTGCAGTCGAAGGCCCCTTCGCGCGCCTACTACTACGGCTGCTCGACCGGCGGCCATCAGGGCTACGCGGAAATCCAGCAGTATCCGCAGGACTTCGATGGCGTTATTGCCGGGGCGCCCGGCAACAATCGCATCCGGCTGAATGTGGAGTTCATGCATCGGTTCCTGAGCAATCGCACGCCGGGCGACAATACGACGCTGATTCTTCCGGCGTCGAAGATGGCGATGGTCACGAACGCCGCGGTGGCGGCATGCGACAGCCTCGATGGTGTGACGGACGGCGCAATGGAGGACCCGCGCGCATGCACGACCGCGCAGTTCAACGTCGATAGCCTGTTGTGTACCGGCGCGGACAGCCCGACCTGCCTCACGCAGCCGCAGATCGACGTCGTCAAGAAAATCTACGCGGGCCCGAAGAATCCTCGCACCGGCGAGCAGCTCTATCCCGGCCTGACGGTGGGAAGCGAATCGGGCTGGTCCAGTTACTGGGGCGTCTCGGAGCCGACGCGCGCCGATTTCTGGCGGCTGTGGGTATTCGAGAATCCGCAATGGAACTGGTGGACCTTCGATTACGACCGCGACGTGACATACGCCGATGCCAAGGTCGGCAAACTCGTCGATCAGCGTAACCCGGATATCGGCGCGTTCAAGGCGCGAGGCGGCAAGGCCATCGTGTACCAGGGATGGGCGGACCCCGTGGTCAATCCGCGGGACACCATTGCCTATTACAACGCCGTGCAGACGCTGCAAGGCTCGCAGGGCGCGATGGATAGCTTCTTCCGTCTGTTCCTTGTCCCGAGCATGGGTCATTGCTCCGGCGGCAACAGTGCCACCGTCTTCGGAAACGGCGGCATCGCCGCACCCACCATCGACGCCACGCACGATGTGCTGAAGGCGTTGGACAACTGGGTCGAGAAGGGCATCGCGCCGGACACCATCGTCGCGTCGAAGGTGGCCAATGGGGCCGCCACCCGAACGCGTCCGCTGTGTCCGTATCCGCGCAAGGCCATCTACAAGGGCAGCGGCAGCACGGACGACGCGGCCAGCTTCACGTGCGGATAGCCGGAGGCCCTTACTTTCCCGCCACCCCCTCCAGCAGCGCGCGCACGGTCGCAAGCGGGGCGACCGTGTTCGCCGGCAACCCGTACTCGTTTGCCAGCACGCCGGCCGCGTCCTGATAGTCGATATGCGTCGTGCCGCGGTCGTCCTGCCAGACCACCGCGCGGAGCGGCAGTTCGACCGCCGCGTGGGGGTTGGCCTGCATCGCGGGGGTGCCGCCCTTGGGATTGCCGAACAGGAACAGCCGCGTCGGGCGTAGCGTCGTACCGGCCTGCATGGCGGCGGCGCTCTGGTCGATATCGGCGAACAGCGTGAGGCCGCGCGCGGACAGCGCGTCCTTGAGGCGCGACACGGTCGTGGCGAAGTCGTGCTGGCTGGTCAGGGATTGCGTGCGGGCGGGATGTTGCATGTCCGAGGGTTGCGCGTGGGCGGTCATGGCGTGCTGGGTCAGTAGGGTGGCCGCCAGCAGCACGGTGCGGACCGTGCGGGTGAGGGCCATGGGGATTCGGATCTGTCTGGTCATGGTTGGCGCCTGTCGAACGGGAAGTATGCCCCAGGTCGGGGCTATCGATCCGTCAGGCGCGCGGCGGCGTTTCAAGGCGTTTCGATGACAGGATGCGCAGACAAAAACGGCGGATGCGCAACGCCTGTAACCGGGCTAAAGGAATGTTGCAGCGCACCGTTAGCCAAGCGGAGTCACCCCGGTATCCAACCGCTTTGCCGCTCCATCATGCCCAAGACCCTGACCATCCGGGCCCGTCTGATCGCGACGGTGTCCATCCTGTTCCTGCTCGCGCTTGGCGTCGGCGTCGCCGGCCTGCTCGGCCTGCAATCCGCCACGCGGGCGCATGAGTCCACATACTCCAACCAGCTGGCTTCCGCGCTCGCGCTGTCCGAGTCGGACCTGAGCATGACGCGCGCGCGCACGGCGCTCGATCGCGCGATGCTGTATCCCGACGCGCCGGATGCCTCCAGGCTGCTCGATCGTACCGAGGAGCTGGCCAGGCGTGCCGACGAGGCATGGAAGCAATACCTCGCGCTGCCGCGTGACCAGGAAGAAGATCGCCTTGCGCAAGAGGTCGCCAGCAAGCGCGACGCGGCATGGCGCGATGGGCTCGGCGCGATCATCGCGGCGCTGCGCGCGAACGATCGTGCATTGGCCGACGAGGTCATGAAGGGCAAGGTTTCGAAGCTCTTTCGCGATGCCAACGAGACGGGCGGCAAACTGGCCAAGTACCAGATGGATCGCGCGAAGCAGAACTACGAATCGTCGCAGCAGGCGTATCGCGCGTTCCGCAATGGCGTGATCGCCGCGATCCTCGTGTCGCTCGTGGTCGCGCTCGTCTGCGCGCTATCGCTGCTGCGCGCGATCATCGCGCCGCTCGACGGTGCGCTGGCGCAGTTCGACCGCATTGCCGGCGGCGACCTCACGCATGCCGTCCATGTGGAACGCCGCGACGAGATGGGCCGCCTGCTGGAGGGCCTGGCCCGCATGCAGGATCGCCTTGCCGAAACGGTGGGGCGCGTGCGCCAGGGTTCCGAGTCGATTACGGCCGCCGCGCGGCAGATCGCGGCGGGCAATGCCGATCTGTCGGCGCGGACCGGCGCGCAGGCCGCATCGCTGCAGGAAACCGCCGCGAGCATGGAGCAGATGACCTCGACCGTGCGCCAGAACGCCGACAACGCGCGGCAGGCCAGCCAGCTCGCGGTGAACGCGGTGGACGTGGCGAATCAGGGCGGTGCCGTCGTGGGGCAGGTGATGACGACGATGGCCGATATCAGCAGCGCCGCGAAAACGGTGGCGGAAGTCATCGGCGTGATCGACGGTATCGCGTTCCAGACCAATATCCTCGCGCTCAACGCGGCCGTGGAAGCGGCGCGCGCGGGCGAGCAGGGCCGGGGCTTTGCCGTGGTGGCCGGCGAGGTGCGCAGCCTCGCGCAACGCAGCGCCAACGCGGCGCGCGAGATCAAGTCGATGATCGAGACGTCGCTGTCGCACGTGGAGACGGGCAGCGGTCTTGCCGGTCAGGCGGCCAGCACGATGGAAGACGTGGTGCGCGCGATCCGCCGCGTGACGGACATCATGGGCGAGATTGCCGCGGCCTCGAGCGAGCAGAGCAGCGGCATCGACCAGGTGAATCGCGCGGTGACGATGATGGACGAGGCCACGCAGCAGAATGCCGCGCTCGTGGAAGAGGCCGCCGCCGCGGCCACGTCGCTGGAGGATCAGGCGCACCAGCTGGATCTGACGACGGCGGCGTTCAGGGTGGCGGGCGTGCACGCGCCGCGGTTGCTCGCGGCATGACCCCTCGAAGGTGGCGGTAGGGTTAGGAACGGTTGACGGCCGGTAGAGCGATGCTCTCCAATACCGGACTTCACCGCTCTTGCTCGTAGCATTGACCGACATGTCGCATCTCGTCTGGGCAGTCCCCGCATTGCTGGTCGTCGCCGCGATCGTCAGCGGGCGCGTTTCCGTCGCGGGTGCGGCCACCATCGGCCTCATCGCCTCGATGCCCGTGGCGATGCTGTCCGGCGTCGTGCCGTTCGGCCTCCACGAACTGGCGGTCTCGCTGGCGAGAGGCGCGTGGATCGGCGGGACGATTGCCCCCTACGTGTTCGGCGGCCTGCTGTTCTGGCAGGTAGCGTCCCGCTACGCGGCGAAGATCGCACCGCAGGCGTCAAAGCCCGACGTCCCGGCCTCCGCGCCCGACAGGCGCCGCCGCCTGTTCTTCGCGAGCTTTCTCGTGGGTCCCTTCGCGGAGTCCGCAACGGGCTTCGGCGTCGGCATGCTCGGCACCGTGGGCATGCTCCGGGATTTCGGTATCGCGCCGCGGTATCTGATGGTCTTCGCGCTGCTGAGCCAGACCATGATCCCATGGGGCGGCATGAGCAGCGGCACGGTACTGGCCGCGGCCTACGCCCGCATGACGCCCACCACGCTGGGCCTGTGCTCGACCATTCCGGTCGCGCTGCTGATGCCCGTCTGGCTGGCGATGTTCTGGCGCGCGGCCAAGGGCGCGGGATTCGAAGGGTCGGCAGGCGACTGCATCAGGGAGGCACTATGGATCGCCATCGGCATGCTGCTTCTCGCGGCCGCCAATGCCGCCATCGGACCCGAGACCGCGCTGCTCGCGGCGTATGGGTTGCTGATCTCCGCGTATTTCCTCATCACGCAACGGCCGGACAGGACCGAACTGATCGTCGCGGCCCGCAAGGTGCTGCCCTATGTGCTGCTGATCTCGGGGCTGGCCCTGACGCGCCTGCAACCGGCATTGCGCGGCGAGCTGACCGCGCTTGCATCGATCGCGCCGTTTGCCGACCTGCCGCCGTTCCGCCCATTCCTGCATGCGGGCGTCTGGCTGATTGTCGGGGCGATGATTACCGCATGGCTGACGCGGCAAGGCAATCTGCTCGGCGTGGAGGCGCGCGGGGCATGGCGCACGGGCCATCAGGCGATTCTCACGGCCTTTATCTTCGCGATGATGGCGGAGGTGACGACGGGCGCCGGCATCTCCGGCGCCATCGCCACCGCGCTGATGACGAGCCTGCACGAAAACGCGGTGCTGCTCGTGCCGCTGGTCTCGGGTTCGTTCGGCATTCTGGCCAACAGCGGCAGCCCGCCGAACGCGCTGTTCTTGCCCTCGCTGCAGGCGCTCGCCGTACAGGCGGGCCTCAGTATCGCGGCCGTGGCCGCGGTCCAGCACGTGTCCGGTATGTCGCTGGGGTTCTTCTCGCCGGTCCGCATGACGATCGCCGCCAACCTGTCGGAGGGGAAAGGGCTGGAGCGATCGGTCTATCGATTCCTGATGCCGTACGCGGTCGTGGCGTTCGGTATCATGACGGTCATTGCATACGCGGTGGTAACGCTCTACTAGGAACGTTCACGGCATCGGTATCTCGATGCCGAGCTCACCCGCGAGCCACGCCACGAACTTGCGCAGCGCCCTGCGGCTCTTGATATTCGCGGGCACGGCCAGACTGTGCAGGTTCAGGATCAGGTCTTTCGAGATACCGGCGAAAGGCGCAACGAGCGTGCCCGCGGCGAGTTCCCGTTCCGCGAGGCGTGTGGAGTCGATGATCACGCCGACATCGTTCACGGCCGCCTGAATGGCCAGGTAGTTCCGATCGAACGACGGTCCCCAGACCAGCGGGGTGCTGAGTTCGTTCAGCGAGAACCACTGCGACCACCGCAACTGGCGATCGTAGTTGTCGATCAGCGGCACCTTGCTCAAATCCGCCGGCACCTTCAGTAACCGGGCCAGTGCGGGCGAGCACAGCGGTGTCAGCGTGTCCTGCCCCAGCGAATGGAACGCGTATCCCTCGTTCGGGTCGATGCAGTAGACGATATCGGCGTCGAGTTCGCCGTTCTGGAACTGCAGGTAATGGATATCCGTCAGCAGATGCAGCCGCACCTCCGGATGCTGCCGGAAAAACTTCGGTAATCGCGGCGTCAGATATTGCGTCGCAAAACTCGGCGCGCAATGCAGCCGCAGGCTGTCCGACGTCAGCGTGGACACCGCTTCCATGCCGCGCCGCAACTCCTCGAATCCCCGTCCCACATAGACCAGCAACGCTTCGCCGTCCCGCGTCAGCGCGACATGGCGGCCCTTGCGCAGGAACAGCGTGACGCCGAGGTTTTCTTCGAGCTTCCTGACCGCGTGGCTGACCGCACTGGGTGTCAGGAACAGATCGGCCGCGGCGGCCGAGAAGGACCGCGTCCGTGCCGCTGCCTCGAAGCTTCGCAGTTGGATGAGCGGGATTTGGTCCATGAACAGGCATGTGTGAATTGAATTCAATGGTCTGTGCAAACAACGCGTTTGTCAACGCGCCGGCCCAGCGGCCAGAATCGTCCGGTTGTCGAAGAAAAAAACGAATACAGGAGACGAGATGCTTGGAATCGTGTTTGCCGGAGACCGGAAACTGTCCCTCGATCGCTTCGATGATCCGACGCCGGGGCCGACCGAGGTGGTCGTGCAGGTCAGGGCGTCGGGCATGTGCGGCAGCGACCTGAAGGTGTACCGCGCGCCGTTTGGCGAAGGCCTGCGGAATATCGGTTACGACGGCACAAAGCCTGTCATCGCGGGTCACGAGCCGTGCGGCGTGGTAGTCGCCGTGGGCGCGAACGTGAATCCGAAGCAGGCCTACGTGGGCCAGCGCGCGATGGTGCATCACTACCGCGGCTGCGGGGCTTGCCCGCACTGCAACACGGGGTGGCAGCAGATGTGCGTGGAGGGCGTGGCCGAGATTTACGGGCTGACCGGCCACGGGGCGCATGCCGAGTACATGAAGTGCCCCGCGAGCACGATCGTCGAGCTTCGCGACGAGCTGTCGTTCGAGACCGGCGCCGCGATTTCCTGCGGAACGGGCACCGCCTGGGGCGCGCTGCACCGGCTGACCCTCACCGGCGACCAGACCATCGCCATTTTCGGGCAGGGGCCCGTCGGCCTGTCGGCCACGCAGCTCGCGAAGGCGATGGGCGCGCGCGTCATCGCGCTCGATGTCAGCGGCGCGCGGCTCGAGCGCGCGCGAGCCTTCGGCGCTGACGAGGTCATCAACCCGCTCGAGCACGATGCCGTCGCCGCCATCCGGCAACTGACCGGCGGACTGGGCGCGCATGCGTCACTCGACTCGTCGTCTTCGCCCGAAGCGCGCACGCAGGCGGTCCAGTGCGTACGGACCTGGGGCAAGGCCTGCTTCGTCGGCGAGGGCGGCGGCGTGAGCCTCGACGTGAGCCGTGACCTGCTGCGCCGGCAGGTCACGCTGCTGGGGTCATGGACGTTCTCCACAGTTGGACAGAAAGCATGCAACGACTTCGTCGCCGATCGCGGCATCGACGTGGACGCGCTCTTCACGCATCGCTGGTCGCTGCGGGACGGCGAGGAAGCCTACCGCGTCTTCGACCGGCAAACCGAGGGCAAGGGCGTGTTCGTCATGTAAGGCGCAGGCGATACACGCTGAACCTTAGGGCGTCAATCAATACAATCCACCAATAATATTGTCTGACAATCATCTATGATTGATCGACACCATAAAGACAAGACAGGAGACATTCATGCACTCGAATTTCAAGCGCCTTGTCGGCGCGTCGGTATTCGCCTTGTCCGCGCTGACGACGGCACAGGCACAGACCGCCAAGCCGGCCGAGCTGAAAGTGGGCATCACCACCTTCATGACCGGCTCGGCCTCCGTCTTCGGCCTGCCCGCCAAGGCCGCCGCGGAAATGCTGATCGACGACATCAATGCGAAGGGCGGCATCGGTGGCGTGAAGGTGGTGCCGACATTCATCGACGAGGGCGTTGGCGGTGACCGCCTGCTGTCCGAGTATCGCCGGCTTGTGCAGGAGCAGGGCGTACGCGTGATGCTGGCTTCGATCTCGAGCGGCAGTTGCAACATCATTGCGCCCGTCGCGGAAGACCTCAAGGTCGTGAACATCATGTACGACTGCTCGGCGCAGAAGATCCTCGAGGATCGCCGCTACAAGTACGTGGTGCGCTCCGCCGCGAACACCACGGCCGAGCACCTGTCGAGCGTGCTCTACCTGCTGCGCACCAGGCCCGACTTCAAGACCGTCGCGGTGGTCAATCAGGACTACGCGCACGGCCGCGACTCGTGGGAAATGTTCATCACGGCGCTCAAGACATTCAAGCCGGACGTGCAGGTGGTGGCGGAGCTGTTCCCGAAATTCGGCGCCACGGACTTCTCGACCGAGGTCAGCCGCCTGCAGGCGCTCAAGCCCGACGTCGTGCTGTCGACGTCGTGGGGCGGCGACCTCGATACCTTTATCCGCCAGGCGTCGCAACGCGGCCTGATGAAGAACTCGACGTTCATGCTGTCGCTCGGCGAGAGCTCGCTCGAACGGCTCGGGACGACGCTGCCGGAGGGCGTGATCATCGGCGCGCGTGGCGACCACTACTTCCTGCATCCGCAGTTCAAGGACGATCCGAAGTTCCAGGCCTTCGTGAAGCGCTTCAAGGAGAAGACGGGCAAGTATCCGATCTACCCCGTATTCCATATGGCGCAGGCCATTGCGGCGCTGCAGACCGGTTACGAGATCGCACTCAAGAAGAACAACGGCGCATGGCCGACCGATGCCCAGCTCGCGGAAGCGCTGCATGGCTCGGAGTCGGCGGGCCTGACCAACAAGGTCAAGATCCGCGAGGACGGGCAGGGCATGGAATGGCAGCTGTGGGGCGTGACAAGGAAGGCGCCGGGCTACAACTTCATGACGCTCGACAAGATGGTCATGTACCCGCCCGAACTGGTGACCGCACCGGTCGGCCAGAACTCGCTGACGTGGGTCAAGACGCTGAAGCCCACCATCGTCAACGATCCGAGCATCGTCACGTTCCCCATCACCAAGTAAGCGGCGATGGATTTCCAAACCGTACTGCTGGCGATCCTCGACGGGTTGTCGTATGGCGCGCTGCTGTTCCTCGTCGCCGTGGGTATCACGATCATCTTCGGCGTGATGAACATCATCAATATGGCGCACGGCAGCATGTTCGCCATCGGCGGCTACCTGGCCGCCACCGTGGGCGCATGGATGGTGACGGCGACGATGTCGCCGTACTGGTCGGTGATCCTGCTGCCCGTGGTCGCCATCGTCGTGGGCGTGCTGCTGGGCGGCCTGCTGGAAGCGCTGCTGATCCGGCGCATCTACGGGAAGAATCCGGTGCTCCAGCTGCTGGTGACGTTTGCCGCGTTCATGATCTTCGAGGACCTGCAGCGGCTCGTCTGGGGCGGCCAGCCCTATTCGTCGAGCGAACTCGTCACGGCGCTGGGCGTGATGGATGTCTTCGGCATCAGCTACACGACGTATCAGCTGCTCGTCATTCCGGGCACCGCGCTGCTGGTGTTCTTTGCCTTGCGCCTCGCGTTGCGCCACACGCTCATCGGCAAGCAGGTCGTGGCCGTGGCGCACCACCGCGAGGTGGCGACCACGCTCGGCATCAATGCGCGCCGGGTCTGCTTCCTGACGTTCGCGGTCGGTTCCGCGCTCGGTGCGCTCGGCGGCGCGATGTCGGTGCAGACCACGTCATGGGTGCTGGGCATCGGCGCGGAGATGATCGTGCTGTCGTTTGCCGTGGCGGCGACGGCGGGCCTGGGACAGATCGAGGGCGCGCTGGTGGCCGCGGTCATGATCGGGCTTGCGCGTTCGTTCTCGGTCTACCTGCTGCCCGAGCTGGAAGTGCTGACGCCTTACATCATCATGACGCTGGTGCTGCTGTTCCGTCCGCAGGGCTTGTTCTCGGTCACTCAGGCACGGAGGGTGTAAATGAGTTCTCCCGTCATGCAATCGACGCCTGCCATCGCGCCCGCCAAGAAGGCCTCGAAGCCGTCGCTGTTCGCGGCCATCGCGGTGCTGCTCGTGCTGGTCGGCGTGCTCGTGCCGCAGGCGCTGCCGTGGATCAAGACGCCGTTTATCTTCACGACCGCATTCGGTATCGCGGCACTGGGCGTGTCCATCCTCGTGCGCGCGGGGCAGGTGTCTTTCGGCCATGCGATGTATATGTGCCTGGCCGGCTATTTCGTGGCGTATCTGTCGCGCTGGGCGCAGGGCCTCGACACGATGCTGCTGTTGCTCGCCGGTACCGCGTTCGCCGCGCTGAGCGGCCTCGTGATCGGCTCGTTCGTGGTCCGGTATCGCACGATCTTCTTCGGCATGCTGAACCTTGCGCTGTCGATGGTGCTGTTTGCCGCGCTCGGCAAGTTCTACAACTACACGGGCGGCACGGACGGGATGCGCGTGACGCGGACCGCGATCTTCGGCGTCGTCCTGGAGCGCGACGGATTCGAGTCGGCGCTGCTGTATCTGTCCGTGGGCCTCGCGGTGCTGGTCGGATATGCGATCCATCGATACTTCCGCTCGGCGGCTGGCGAGGCGCTGACCGCGGTAAAGACGAACGAGACGCGGCTCGAGTACGTGGGCATCTCGACGTATCGCGTGTTCCTGACCGGCTATGTGCTTTCCGCCGCCTTGTGCGGACTGGCCGGGTCGATCTTCGCGATCAGCCAGGGACTCGTCACGCCGGAGATGGGCTACTGGGTGCGTTCGGGAGAGATTGTCTTTATCTCGATCCTGGGCGGGGTCATGCATCCCGTGGGCGCGTTCGTGGGCTCGCTGATCTTTGAGTTCGTGAAACTCTACGCCGCCGCATATATCACCGGCGCATGGCAGATGACGCTCGGCTTCGTGCTGCTGATCATGGTGTTCTTCGCGCCCGATGGGGTGGCCGGATTGCTGGCCAGGCGCGCCACCAGAAAGACGACGGCAGCTCGGGGAGGGCAGCGCCCATGACACAAATGCTCCTGAGCACCACGGACCTGAACCTCGCCTTCGGCGCGGTGGTGGTGGCCGACCATATCGACTTCGAGCTGACCGAGGGCGAGCGGCTTGCGGTCATCGGGCAGAACGGCGCGGGCAAGACCACCTTCATCAATATCTGCACGGGGCTGATCCGCCCGAACAGCGGCGAGGTCCGCTTTCGTGGGGAGCGGGTCACGAACCTGCCGCCGCGCGTCATTGCCCGCAAGGGCATGGTGCGCAGCTTCCAGCTGCCGCAGCTGTTCCTCGAGCATTCGCTGCGCGACTGCGTGCGCATTGCCGCCGCCGGCCGCGCCGGCAAGATGGGCCTGTGGCGCTCGCTGGAAGACGCGGTCCCGTCGGCGACGGTCGAGCGCGTGCTGGAACTCGTGGGCCTGCGCGATCGCGGCGACGTACCGTGCGAGTCATTGCCCGAGGGGCAGCGCAAGCTGCTCGATATCGCGATGGCGATGGTGCTGGAACCCCAGTTGCTGATTCTCGACGAGCCCACGAGCGGCGTCTCGACCGAAGAGAAGCACACGCTGATGGAGACCATCATGGCCGCGCTGGACGAGCAGAAGATCACCACGATCTTCGTCGAACACGACGTGGACATCGTCGAGCGCTACGCGACGCGGGTGGCCGCATGGATCTCCGGCCGTATCGCGGCCGACGGCACCCCCGCGGAGGTGCTCAACGATCCGGAAGTCCGGACCAACGTACTGGGGGCGTGAGCGCGATGCTGAAGCTGTCTCAAACCACGATCCGCCTTGCGGGCATCACGGTACTGCGCGGCGTCAACGCCCAGTTCGACGACGGGCAACTCGTCGCCGTGATCGGACGCAATGGCGCGGGCAAGACCACGCTGCTGCGTTCCATCATGGGCCTGCTGCCGCTGGAGAGCGGCCGCATCGAATTCGATGGGCGCGACCTGGCCACGGTACCCGCACACGCGCGCACGCGGCTCGGCATCGGCTATGCGCCCGAAGATCGCGTGATGTTCCCCACGTTCACGGTGGAAGAGAACCTTCGCCTGCCGTGCCAGTTGCTTGGCGAGGCGAAGGCGGAGATCGATCGGCGGCTGGCACGCGCCACCGAGGCGATTCCCCAGCTTGCGGAACTGCTGCCGCGCTCTGGCTCGGCCCTGTCCGGCGGGCAGGGCAAGATCGCCGCGCTGGCCCGCGCGCTGATGGCGGGGACGCGGCTGGTGCTGCTCGACGAACCGTTTCAGGGGCTTGCGCCGGTGCTGGCCAACCAGTACGCGGAGGCGCTGCGCAAGCTGCGCGACCTCACGCCCGAGCTGTGCGTCGTCGTGACCGAGTCCAATCGCAGCCTGCTGCGGGACCTGCCTGACGTGAACCTGATCATCGAACGCGGAGCGTGCCGCTTGCAGGCCGAGCTCGACGCGGTGGCCGTCCACTGAACCTGACCCCTCCTTATGAAAATTCGTTCCGCAGTACTGCATGCGATGGATGCGAAGACGCCGTTTGCAGAGACGAAACCGTTACGCATCGAAGAACTCGAGCTCGACGAGCCGGGCCCCGGCGAGGTACTCGTCAAGATGGTGGCGGCCGGGCTGTGCCACTCGGACCTGTCCGTCATGACCGGTGTGCGTCCGCGTCCGGTGCCCATCGCGCTCGGCCATGAAGCCTCGGCGCGCGTGGTGCGCACGGGACCGGGTGTCGTCGATCTCCACGCGGGCGATCTCGTCGTGCTGGTGTTCGTCCCCAGTTGCGGCCACTGCATGCCGTGCGCAGAGGGGCGGCCGGCGCTGTGCGAGCCGGCGGCACAGACCAATACCGATGGCACGCTGTTCTCCGGCGCGCGCCGCCTGCATCTGCCCAACCGGCAGGCCGTCAACCACCATACGGGCGTGTCGGCGTTCTCGGACCATGCGGTCGTGTCGCGCAATTCCTGCGTCAGGGTCGATGCGCCGATCGACCCGGTGGAAGCGGCGCTGTTCGGATGCGCCGTGCTGACGGGCGTCGGCGCCGTCATCAATACGGGCGGCGTCCGGGCCGGCTCGACGGTGGCCGTGGTCGGCCTTGGCGGCGTGGGCCTGTGCTCGCTGCTGGCTGCCGTGGCTTCCGGCGCGCGCGAGGTCATCGCCGTGGATATCCACGAGAGCAAGCTCGATATCGCGCGATCGCTCGGCGCCACCGCGGCCTACAACGCGCGCGACCCCGATGCCATCGACAAGATCCGTGCGGCCACGAAAGGCGGCGTCGATTATGCGTTCGAAATGGCTGGTGCCGTGCAATCGATGGAGACGGCGTACAGCATCACGCGCCGCGGCGGCACGACGGTCACGGCCGGTCTGCCGGCGCCTGCGGACCGCTGGCCGTTCCGGCAGTTGAGTCTCGTGGGCGAAGAGCGTACCGTGAAGGGTAGCTACATCGGTTCGTGCGTACCGATCCGCGATGTCCCGCGCTATATCGGTATGTACCTGAACGGCAGCCTGCCGATCGACAAGCTGATGGGCAAGCGCTTCTCGCTCGATCAGATCAACGAAGGCTTCGATCGCCTCCATGGCGGCGAGAGCCTGCGCGACGTGGTCGTGTTCTGATCGTCTTCTGAACATCCGTCACAGAATCGGAGTCATCGAATGAAACAGTACAACCACTTTATCAACAACGAGTATGTCGCGCCCGCCGGGGGCGAGTGGATGGACACGATCAACCCGTACACGGGGGAAGCGTGGGCACAGATTCCGAAGGGCACCGACAAGGATGTCGATCGTGCCGTGGCCGCCGCCAAGGCGGCGATGACGACGGGGCCGTACGCGAAGATGACGCCCACCGAGCGCGGCAAGATGATGCTGCGGCTGGCCGACCTCGTGGCCGCGAATGCCCAGCGCCTGGCCGAGATCGAGGTCCGCGACAATGGCAAGCTGATGTCGGAGATGCTCGGCCAGCTCAACTACCATCCGGAATGGTGGCGCTATTTCGGTGGTCTGGCGGACAAGCTCGAGGGCGGCGTGGTGCCCATCGACAAGCCCGAGCACTTTGCCTACACGACGCACGAACCGGTGGGCGTGGTCGGCGCGCTGACCGCATGGAACTCCCCGCTGATGTTCATCGCCTGGAAATGCGCGCCCGCGATCGCGGCCGGCTGCTCGGTGGTCGTCAAACCGTCGGAGTTCACCTCGGCGTCGACGCTCGAGTTTGCCGCGCTGACCAAGGAGGCCGGCTTTCCCGACGGCGTCTTCAACGTCGTCGTCGGCCTCGGCCCGACGGTCGGCTCCGCGCTGGTCAATCATCCCGATGTGGCGAAGATCACGTTCACGGGTTCGGACGCAACGGGCGCCGCCATCTACGCGCAGGCGGCCAGGACCATGAAGCGCGTGACGCTCGAACTCGGTGGCAAGTCGCCGAATATCGTGTTTGCCGATGCAGACCTGGACAAGGCGGCCGCCGGCGTGATCTCGGGCATCTTCGCGGCCACGGGCCAGACCTGCATCGCCGGCTCGCGTCTGCTGGTCGAGAACTCGATCAAGGAAGCGTTCACGAGCCGCATCGTCGCGCTCGGCAAGTCCGCGAAGAAGGGCGATCCGATGCTGGCGGACACCAATATCGGACCGGTCACCACGCCCGCGCAGTATCAGAAGGTGCTCAGCTATATCGATATCGCGAAGGGCGAGGGCGCGCGCTGCATTCTCGGCGGCCAGGCGGCGGCGGACATGCCCGGCGGCCAGTTCGTCGAGCCGACGATCTTCACGGACGTCACGCCGGACATGCGCATCGCGAAGGAGGAGGTGTTCGGGCCCGTGCTGTCGATCATCGGCTTCGATGGCGAGGAAGAAGCCATCCGCCTCGGCAACGACACGATCTACGGCCTGGCGGCCGGCGTATGGACCGAGAACATCGGCCGCGCCGTGCGCATGTCGAAGGCGCTCAAGGCCGGCACCGTGTGGGTCAATACCTATCGCGCGGTGAGCTACATGATGCCGTTCGGCGGCATGAAGCATTCGGGGCTGGGCCGCGAGAGCGGGATCGACGCGGTACGCCACTACCTCGAGACCAAGAGCACGTGGATCTCGTACTCGGACAAGGTTCCGGCCAACCCGTTCGTAATGCGATAGGCTGGCCGGCGGCGGTGCGGCGGTGCTACTTCGCGGCGGCTTCCGCCTCCGCGAGCATGCGCATCGCCGCTTCCTGCGCATTGGCGATATGTGTCCGCGCGGCCAGCTCGGCGCCATCGGCATCGCGTGCCTTCAGCAGCTTGTAGAGCTTGTCCATCTCGCGCAGGCTTTCCGGCAGGCGCTTCGGATGCATGAGCGACGTGGTGCGCAGCAGGTTGATGCGCGAGTGCAGGCTCAGCAGCGCTTCCCGCACAAGCGCGTTGCCGCAGTTGTCGAGCAGCACGTCGTAGAGGGCCGCCTTGGCCGCGAGGACGCCCTGCTTGTTCTGGTCGGTTGCCTGCTGGCGCAGGGTCTTCACGGCCACGCCGAACTGCGCGATCGCCGCGTCGTCGGCCACGCGCGCGAACTCCCGCGCGGCAAATCCCTCCAGCAACCCGCGCAGCGCATACAGTTGCCGCGCCTCGTCCGGCGTCAGTTGCGCAACGACCGGGCCCTTGTGCGGGACGTTCTTGACCAGCTTCTCCGCTTCCAGCTTGCGCAGCGCCTCGCGTACCGAGGTGCGGCTGACGCCGAGCCGCTCGCACAGGTCGCGCTCGATCAGGCGCGCGCCCGGCGCGAAAGTGCCGCTGGTGATCGCATCGCGCAGGACGTTCTCTACCTGACTGCGCAGGGTTTCGGCGCGGATCAGCCCGATATCCGTACTCATGGGTGTCTCTTTGGGGGTGTTCGAAATCAGATTGGCAGACAATCCTACAGGATTTCGCGTCCCAAAGATCGGCTATCGGGGCTGGACGTAACGATACATTTCGGTATGGTCGGCACCCTTGCCGAGCGCTTCCGATGCATCGGCGCACATGCCGCTGACATGGGCGCCCAGCTGCATCGACGCATCGACGGCCTTCGCCAGTTCCGCGGCGATGCCGACGTCCTTGGCCATCAACGCCAGCGAGAACCCGGAATTGAACGCGCCCGAGAGCATGAACTGCTTCACCTTGTTCTCGGTCGTGTTGTTCTTGCCCGTCGAGCTGTTGAGCACATCGACCATCACGTTGGGATCGATGCCGAACCGCTGGCCGGCGACGAGGGCCTCGGCCGTGGCGATCAGCCCCGCCGCGGACACGTAATTGTTGAGCGCCTTCATCGCGTGGCCGGCGCCAATCGGGCCGACGGGCGTGATGCTGGAGCCAAGGTGCGCGAGTACCGGGCGCGCGCGCTCGATATCGGCGGCGGCGCCTCCGGCCATGATGGCCAGCGTGCCGGCTGTCGCGCGTGTCACGCCGCCCGACACTGGCGCATCGATCAGCGTCTTGCCTTGCGCGTTCAGGGCCTCGGCCAGCGCCCGCGTCCGCACCGGATCGGCCGAGCTCATGTCGATGACGAGCGCGCCCGCGGGCAATGCCGGCGCGAGTTCGTGCACCGTCGCATCGACGATATCGGAGTTCGGCAGCATGGTGATCACCATGTCGCACGTGCAGAGCGAACGCAGGCCGTCCGCCACCGCCGCCCCGGGAAACGCCGCGGCGAAGCGTTTGCGGGTATCGGCCACGACGTCGTAGGCCACCACGCTTACGCCTGCCGAGACCAGTCTGCCGGCCATGGGAAACCCCATCATCCCGAGGCCGATAAATCCAAGCTGTGCCATCGCGGCTCCTTAGGTGTCCCTTAAATGCCCATTTCCTTGAACACTTCGCGCGCCACGCGGAACGAGTCGATCGCCGCCGGTACGCCGCAGTAGATCGCCACCTGCAGCAGCACTTCCTTGATCTCGTCCTTGGTCAGGCCGTTGTTGATGGCGCCACGCACATGCAGCTTCAGTTCGTGGGGACGGTTGAGGGCGGCCAGCATGGCCAGATTCAGGAAGCTGCGCGTGCGGCGTTCGAGTCCCGGGCGGTTCCAGACGTCGCCCCAGCAGTACTGCGTGACCAGCTCCTGCATGTCACGGTTGAACTCGTCGGCGTTCTTGAGCGACGCGTCGACGTACTCGCTGCCCAGCACTTCACGGCGGGTTTTCAGACCTTTGTCGAACAGTTCCTGATTCATGCGTGTCTCCTCGGAAAGACTTCATCGTAAAGACGCGTAATTCGTAAGTCAATACGACTGTCATACAATCTTCCGAGGAGGCAGGCCGATCAATCGATGTTCGCGCCGCTCTGCGCAATGAGGTCGACGTTGAGCTTGCCCTCGCGCGTGGCAAACGTCCGGAACGCGTCGGGGGACGCCGACGGCGCCGCTTCCTCGCCGCGGCTGGCCAGTTGTTTCTGTACCGCCGGCTCGCGCAGGACCTTGACGCTGGCGCTATGGAGCTGCTGAACGATGGGGGCGGGCGTCCCCTTGGC
This sequence comes from Cupriavidus sp. OTU4054, assembly GCF_038440175.1. Classification (NCBI taxonomy): domain Bacteria; kingdom Pseudomonadati; phylum Pseudomonadota; class Betaproteobacteria; order Burkholderiales; family Burkholderiaceae; genus Cupriavidus; species Cupriavidus sp. OTU4054. The sequence goes on along the minus strand of NZ_JASATF010000009.1, from coordinate 167,505 downwards.
GACGAACAGGCCGTACCAGTTGTTGAGCTCGTAGCCCGGCACGCCGGACTCCGCGATGGTCGGGTAGTTCGGCATCACGGTCGAGCGCCTGGCCGAGGTCACGGCAATCGGTGTGAGCTTGCCCGCATCGATCAGCGGCTGGACGGAAGCGGGCGTCGCAAAGCTGACCTGCGCATCGCCGGCGGCCACGGCCTGGCCGGACTGCGCGCCGCCCTTGTAGGGGACGTGCGTCATGGTGATGTGGGCCATCTTGACGAAGTGCACGCCCGCAAGATGTGTGACCACCCCATTGCCGCTCGACGAGTAGTTGAGCGCGCCCGGCGTTTGCTTCGCCTTCTGCAGCAGGTCGGCCGTGGTCTTGATGCCGCTGGCCTTGCCGGCGACGAGCAGCAGCGGCGCCGTCGTCAGCTGTGTCACGGGCGTGAAGTCGCCCGCCGTGTAGCGCAGGTTCTTGTACAGCGCGTTGTCGCCGCCCATCAGGCTCGCGCCGCCGATATAGAGCGTGTAGCCATCGGCGGGGGACTTGGCTACATAGTCCGCCGCGATCGTGGTGCCCGCGCCGGGCCGGTTGTCGACGACCACGGGCTGCTTGAGTTCCTTCGACAGCGCTTCGCCGTAGATGCGCGCGATCGTGTCGGCCGCGCCGCCCGGCGGAAAGCCGATGACGAGCCGGATCGGCTTGCTGGGGTAGGCGTCCTGCGCGATGGCGGGATGGATGGCCAGGAAGGTGCCGGCCCCGATGGCGGCCAATGCGGTGGCCAATGCGGCGGCAGATTGTCGTAGATGCAGTCGTGCGTGCATGATGTCTCCTCGTTGGTGATGCCGGTCTAGACGTGCTGCCGGCTATGTCGATGAATGGCTGCGGCTAGCGGCCGCGAAACACGGGGCGGCGCTTTTCCCCGAACGCCTGGCGGCCCTCCGCATAGTCCTCGCTCAGCGCCGCGCGATCGACGAGCGCCTGAACGGTGTGCTCGGTCAGGTTCGGGTCGCCATTGGCGAGCCCGTTCAGGATCGCCTTGGCGCCACTGATGGACAGCGGGGCGTTATCGGCCAGCACGGCCGCGGCCGCGCGGGTCCTCGCCAGCACGTCGTCGGCGACATCGTCGACGAGGCCGATGCGATAGCCTTCGGCGGAATCGAGCCGTTCGCCCGTGAACAGGATGCGCTTGGCATTGGAGATGCCCACGAGTTCGAACAGCCGGCGCGTGCCCTTCAGGCCATAGACGATGGACAGGCGCGCGGCCGGAATCGACAACTGCGCCTCCGGCACCGCGTAGCGGAAGTCGAAAGCCATCGCGATGTTCACCGCGCCGCCCATGCAGAAGCCGTTGATCGCGGCGATGGTGGGCTTGGAGACGTTCTCGATGGCATCGCAGCAGCCATCGACGGCAGCTTCGTAGACGACCACCTGGCCGGGATTGGACCGTACGGTGGCGAACTCGGTGATATCGGCGCCCGCGCAGAAGCTGGCGCCGCGGCCGGTCAGCGCGATGACGCGGACATCCTCGCGCGCGTCGAGGGCCTGCATCAGCGCGCCCAGCCCTCGCCACATCGCAAGCGTCAGTGCGTTGCGTTTCCCGGGACGTTCGATGGAAACGATGGCGAGCCCATTCTCGACGTGCAGCCCGAGGTCGGGATAAGCCTGCATGCTGGTCTCGCTCATGACACCACCGTTTCGCGAGCGTCGGCCGCTTCGCGCCGACGGCCGGTTTCGGTCTGATACACCGCGCCGCAGGCCACGAGCGCCGCGATCTCGTCGTCCGAAAACTCGAACTCGCGCAGGATATCGGTGCTGTCTTCGCCCACGCGCGGCGGGGCGGCGCGGGCGACGTGCGTGGTGCCGTTGAACAGGATGGGCAGGCCCAGTGCGCGCATCGATCCTCCCTCGGGGCCATCGACATCGACCACCATGCGCACCGCGCGCGCCTGCTCGTGATCCAGCGCCTGCCCCACGTCGTTGACGGGGCCGGCCGGGATACCCGCCGCGTCGAAGCGATCGAGCCAGACCGCCAGCGTGTCCGCCGCGAGCACCCCATCGATCAGTTCCGCCAGCTTCTTGCGGTTGGCATGGCGGACCTCGGGCGTGTCGAAGCGCGGGTCGGTCGTCCATTCCGGGTGGCCGAGCAGGCCGGCGATGCGCTCCCAGTTCGCCTGGTTTGCGCCGCCGATTGCCATGCGGCCGTCCTGGCAGCGGAATACCTGATACGGCGCGACCAGTGGGTGCGCGGTGCCGGACGGCTTCGGGACGATGCCGCGCGAGAAATAGCTCGCGGCATACCAGTAAAGCTGCTGCATCGACGCCTGCAGCAGCGACGTATCGACGCGCTGGCCGCGTCCCGTGCGCAGGCGATGGATATAGGCGGCGAGGATGCCTACCGCCGCGAGCACGCCCGCATTGACGTCGGCGATCGAGATGCCGGGCTTGACCGGTTCGCCGCCTTCCTCGCCCGTCACGCTGATCAGGCCGCTGAACGCCTGCAGGATCAGATCGAAGCCGCCCTTGCTCGCGAGCGGACCTTCGCGACCGTAACCGGTCACGGAGCAATAGATCAGCGCGGGATTGACCTCCCTGAGGACGTCGTAGCCCAGCCCCAGCCGTTCCATGACACCGAGGCGGAAGTTCTCCGTCAGCACGTCGGCCTGCGCCACCATCCGCAGTAACGCGGCCTTGCCTTCCGGCGATTTGAAGTTGATGCCGATGGAGCGCTTGCCGCGATTCAGCATCATGAAGGAAGCGGGCAGGCCGCTGTCGCCTTCGCGGCGATAGTTGCGGGCATCGTCGCCGGCGGGAAACTTCTCCACCTTGTAGATGTCGGCGCCCATGTCGGCCAGCATGAGCCCGCACGTGGGTCCCGCCATGATCTGCGACAGCTCGAGCACCTTGACGCCGCGCAGCGGCGCCTCGAACGGCGTGTCTCCTGTGTTCATCCCAATCCTTTTTTATTTCGTCCTGATGCGTGCGCCCAGTATAAGAACGCCGTTCAACGAAAAAAAATATGGAATTGGGATGGCTCGATAGGAAATTACGATGGATCGGTCAGGGGCCCGTCGGGCAATAGCCGCGCGCCGCGCCAGCTGCCGCTGTCCAGCAGCTGTTTGAGGATCGCCAGCGTCGTGGCCACGACGACTTCGGCGGCGCGGCTCAGTGGCAGCGTGTCGGACACGCACAGCGAGATCTCGCGATCGAGCCGGTAGCCGGCAATCGGCAGTGCGGTGATGCGGGTCTGGCGCTGGACGTCGTCCGAGAGCGCCGACCACGGTAGTACGGTCCACCCCAGATTGGCCGCCACGAGCCGGATCAGCATGTCCGTGGAGCTCACCTCGCTGACGAGCCGGTACTTGAGCCGCTTGTCGAGCAGGGCGGCCTCCACGCGCTGGCGGATGGTGCTGGGCGCGCTGGGCAGGATCAGCGGACTGTTGGCGAGCTCGCGGAGCTTCAGCGTCTGGCGGCCTTCCACCGCGGTCTGCGGCAGCACCGCGTAGAGCGCCTCCGTGAACAGCGGCGTCACGCGCGCGCCGCGCCGCGGCTGCGCATCGACGGCGATCGCGATATCGAGCTTGCCCGCGGCAACGAGGTCGACGAGCTCCGCGCTGGGCCGCTCGACGATTTCCAGCAGAATGCCGCCGCTCGACAGCAGCTCGCGCACGAGCGGCTCCGCCAGCATCTTGCCGGTACTGCCCGGAATGCCGATCGCGGTCCGGCCGGTCGGGTGGGCCACTTCCTCCGACACCGCCTGCCGGACATCCTCGTGCTGGCGCAGCAGCGATTTAGCGTAGCCGTACAGTACCTCGCCGGAACTGGTCAGCCGCGCGCCATAGACGCCGCGGTCGAGCAGCCGCGCACCGAGTTCGGTCTCCAGATTGATGATCTGCTGGCTCAGCGCGGGCTGCGCGATGCGCAGCGCCTCCGACGCGCGCGTCATGTTGCCGAGCTCGGCGATCTTCACGAAATACCTGAGTTGCTTGAATTCCATGCCATAAGCCTACGCGATGGAGTCATTGTTATTCAATATTTTTCCTCGATCGATGGACTGGCTATACTCTTCGGGCTACGAGCATATCGAGAACAACAATAGAGCGAGACGACACCATGCAGTTTGCGGAATCCAACGGCGTACGGCTTTTCGTCGAGTCCACCGGCACTGGCGCGCCGATCGTCTTTGTCCACGAGTTCGCGGGCGACTACCGCAACTATGACGATCAGGTGCGCTTCTTCGGGCCGCACTTCCGGTGCATCACGTTCAATGCCCGGGGCTATCCGCCTTCCGATGTGCCCAACGACGTCGAGCAGTACGGCCAGGCGTTCGCGGTGGAGGATATCGCCGGCGTGATGCGCTGGGCGGGCGTCGAGAGCGCCCATATCGTGGGCGTATCGATGGGTGGCTACGCCACGCTGAACTTCGGCCTGACGTATCCGGAGAAAGCCCGCTCGCTGACGATCGTCGGCGCGGGCCACGGCTCGGACCCCGCGCGGCGCGAGCAATTCCTGCGGGACAGCGGCGAGCTCGCGGAGCGTCTCGTCACGCTCGGCATGGAGCAGGGCATCGTCCACTACGCCAACAGCCCGATCCGCCGCCGCTTCAAGGAGAAGAACCCGCGCGGATTCGAGCAGTTCAATCGCCAGTTCGCCGAACACTCGGCGCTGGGCTCCTCGCTGACCACGCGCGGATACCAGATGCGCCGCAAGACCATTTACGAACTGGAGGCCCAGATGCGCGCGTTGCGCGTGCCCGCGCTGATCGTGACCGGCGATGACGACGAACCCTGCATCGAGCCCGCGCTGTTCATGAAGCGCACGATTCCGGACGCGCGACTCTGGATCGTGCCGCGCACCACGCATGCGGTGAACCTCGAAGAGCCCGAAGCGTTCAACCGCGTGGTGTTCGACTTCATCAGCGCGGTGGACCGGGACGGAGCCGCGCGCCATGCGTGACGCGACGCGCGCGGACTACCCGCATCTGGCCACGGTGCAGACGCGCTGGATGGACAACGACGTGTATGGCCACGTCAACAACGTCACCTATTACAGCTACTTCGACACCGCGGTGAACCAGTATCTGATCGAGCGGGGCGTGCTCGATATCCATGGCGGAAGGGTCGTGGGTCTGGTCGTCGATACGGGCTGCTCGTACTTCCGCTCCGTCGCTTTCCCCGACCGTCTAGAGATCGGCGTGCGCGTGGCGAAGCTCGGTAATTCGAGCGTGCGCTACGAGGTGGCGGTATTCCGCGAAGGCGACGCCGCGATCTGCGCGGCCGGCCACTTCGTGCATGTGTATGTGGATCGGGATTCCGGACGGCCGGTACCGGTGCCCGCGGATACGCGCATTGCGCTGGCGGCACTATGCTTCTGATAGGCAGACGGAGGCTCGCATGCAACGCATCATTGTCGTGGGCGGCGGTTTCGGCGGATTGTGGAGCGCGGTAGGTGCGGCGCGCAGGCTTCGCGAAGCAGGTGCCGCGCAAGCCGGTGTCGAGGTCGTCTTGATCGACCCCCACCCGCATCACAGGATACGGGTGCGCAACTATGAGGCGGATCTGGCCAGTACGCGCGTGCCCTACGCGGAGGTGCTAGACCCGATCGGAGTCCGGCACATCATGGGGGAAGTGACCGGCATCGACGCCGACGCGCAAACCGTCGCGGTGCGAGAGGGCGGCGAGACGCGGCCCTTGCCGTATGCGCGGCTCGTCGTCGCCACCGGTAGCCGGCTGGCGCGGCCCCCCATTCCCGGCCTGCAACATGCGTTCGACATCGACACCTACGATGGCGCCAGACGCCTTCGCGATCATGTCGGCAGGCTGTCCGCGCTGCCGCCCGTGGAGGGCCGCTTTACCGCGCTCGTCATCGGCGCGGGGCTGACCGGTATCGAGCTGGCACTGGAGCTTCCCCACCGTCTGCGTGAGGCCGCGGGATCGGGCGAGCATGCCGCTTGCCGGACCATCCTCGCGGACCGCAACGCACAGATCGGCGCGGCCATGGGCGGTGCCCAGCCCGTGATCGAACGCGCATGCCGCGAACTCGGCATCGAGATGTGGCCCGGTTTCTCCGTCGCGTCCATCGATGCGTCGGGTGCGACGCTGACGGACGGGACCTATGTGCCGGCATCGACGGTCGTATGGTGCGGCGGCATGCGCGCGCATCCGCTCAATGCGTCGCTGCCCGTCACGCTCGATGCCATGGGCAGGCTGCCCGTGGACACGTTTATGCGCGTCCACGGTATTCCCAACGTGTTCGCCGCGGGCGACGCCGCCGAGGCCCTGATCGACGGCGAGCATCCGTCGGTCATGTCCTGCCAGCACGCGCGGCCCATGGGCCGCTTTGCCGGGCATAACGCCGCGGCCGAGTGGCTGGGCGAACCCATGCTTCCGCTCAGCATCGACTGGTACACGACGATCCTCGACCTCGGGCCCTGGGGCGCCGTGTACACGGAAGGGTGGGATCGGCGCCTCGTTGCGGAAGGCGAGGTCGCCAAGAAGACCAAGTTCGTCATCAACCACGCGCGCATCTATCCGCCCAGAACCGGGAACGCCGAGGAGATACTGCTGGCGGGCGCCCCCGTCGTGCAGCGGCCGCCCGCCTATGGCGACGGGGGTGCGCCTCACTGATCCGCGGGCACGTCCGACTTGTCCCGCGGCAGTCCGCGTCCCCGGTCGTGGGTCGAATTGTCGAGATCCTTCTGCACTTCCTTCGTCGTCGGCAGCGGTTTCGTGCCGCCCGGTCCCGGCGTCTCGCGGTGATCCTTGTCGCGCCGCTCCTGATGCGGATCGCTGGGGCGCGGCGAAGATTGGTTTGGCTTGCCGGTGGTCATCGTCTTCTCCCGTTGTGATGTCTCTCCGGGTGGGGCAAGAGTCATACCCGGGGCGACACCACGCGGAAATCGACGTTGCGCGGCGGGCGTTGTAGTTTTTGCCCGGGCGTCTTCCCGTTCTTGCACATCACCGCCCGGCGGGCGCGTTGAATTTCCACGAACGCGTGCTTCGAAACTTTCGGATAGGTCTCTCCGGCCCGGAAAAATATACTGGCGCTCACAACGAAAGCGCGCGCCACCTCTTGTGACGACGCGTTCCACGACGCAGGAGACAACGATGATCCGAAGCCTCGCCCGCCGGCGCCTGTTGGCGCAGGCCAGCGCCTGCCTGATCCTGGGCAGCGCCGCCTTTCCGTCCGCGCACGCCGAATCCTATCCCTCCAGGCCGGTCACCGTCGTGGTGGCCTTCGCGCCCGGGGGAATGACCGATATCGTGGGCCGCCTGCTGGCGGCGGAACTCGGCGAGGCATTCAAGCAGAGCTTTGTCGTCGAGAACCGGCCCGGCGCCGCGGGTCAGATCGCGACCGAGTACGTCGCCCGGCGTCCCGCGGACGGTTACACGCTGCTGCTCAGCGCCACGGGGCACGTCATCGGACCCGCCGTGCAGAAGTCGGTCCGCTATCGCCCGGTGCTGGACTTCGAACCCATCGCGCTGATCGCCAAGGCGCCGAACATGCTCGTCGTGAACCCCGCCGTGCCGGTCCACACCGTGCCCGAGTTCGTCAAATGGGCGAAGGAGCAGGGGAGCGTGCCCTATGGTTCGGCGGGCGCGGGCGGATCGACCCATCTGGCCGGCGAACTGTTCCGGCATATGACCGGTGCCCCGCTCGTGCACGTGCCGTACAAGGGCGCATCGCCATCGACCAGCGCGGTGGTGGCGGGACAGATTCCCGTGGTGTTCCAGGACTCCATGAGCGTGTCCGCCTTCGTCGCCGCGGGCAAGCTGCGGCCGATCGCCGTGACCGGCGCCGAGCGCAGCAAGCTGTTTCCCGACGTGCCCACGATCGCGGAGGCCGGCTACAAGAACTTCGATGCCTATACGTGGCTCGGCCTTTATGCACCCGCGGGCACGCCGAAGGACATCGTCGCGCGATTGAATGCCGAAGTGAATCGCATCATGGCGTCGCCCGACATGGTCGCCAAGCTCAAGCGGCAACAGGCGGAAGCGGCTGGTGGCCTGAGTCCGGCCGCGTTTCGCGACTACGTCGGGGAGGAAGTGGCCAAGTGGCGGAACACGGTGAAGCTCACCGGCGTGCAGATCGAGCAATGAGCGCGCCCATGAATCGTACAGAGGAGACCACCACGAGTGCCGACGCACGATATTTCGGCCGGCTTGCCGAGGGCGTATTCGAGATCCCCCGATGCCGCGCGTGCGACCGGTTTCATTTTTTCCCGCGCGTCGTCTGTCCGTTCTGCGGTGCGGACGATCTGCAGTGGGTGGCGCCATCCGGCTATGGTCGCGTGTACTCGACCACGGTGGTCCGCGGGAAGGAGCGCTCCCACAACGTATGCCTCGTCGACCTCGACGAGGGGCCGCGCCTGATGAGCCGCGTCGTCGATATCGATCCCGGCGAGGTGAAGATTGGCGCCCGGGTGAAGGCGCGTATCGGGCGGGAAGGCGACGAAACGTTGCTGGAATTCGTACCTGCGGGAGGCGCGCAATGATCAAGGCAACGGATCGCGCCGGCGTGGCGATTCTCGGCACGGGACTGGCGGGCCTCGGCCACGCGGGAGGCCGCACCGAGCAGGAAATCATCGCCGAGGCAGCCCGGACGGCCGTGACCGCGAGCGGGCTGCGCATGGCCGATATCGACGGGCTCGTGACGTCGAGCCTCACGTCGCCATGGTGGGTCATGCGCATGGCCGAGTACCTCGGCATTCGCCCGCGCTTCTCCGACAGCACGATGTTTGGCGGGTCGTCCTTTATCGCGGATATCCGCATCGCGGCAATGGCGATCGAAGCGGGCGAGTGCGACAACGTGCTGATCTGCTACGGCAGCAATCCGCGCAGCATTCCGAGCAGTTCGCGCGTCAACGCCATGCGCGCCGAACTCGACCCCCAGCCCTACGAGCATCCTTACAAGCCGTTCAACCCGGTCACGAGCTATGCGCTGGCCGCCGCGCGGCATATGCACGAGTACGGCACCACGCGCACGCAGCTGGCGGAGGTGGCAGTGGCGGCGCGCCAGTGGGCGCAGCGCAATCCCGATGCGTTCGCGCGCGACCCGCTGACCGTTGACGACGTCATCGGCGCGAAGATGATCTCCGATCCGCTGACGGTGCGCGATTGCTGCCTGGTTACCGACGGCGCGGGCGCATTCGTCGTGGCGCGCGCGGACCGCGCCAGGGCGCTGCACGCGAAGCCGGTCTACGTGCTCGGCGTCGGACATGCGCACTGGCACCGGCAGATTTCGTGCATGGAGGACCTGACGCGTACGCCGGCCATCGACTCCGGGGCAAAGGCGTTTGCGCAGGCGGGGCTCACGCCGAAGGACATCGATGTGGTCGAGCTGTACGACGCGTTCACGATCAACCCGATCCTGTTTCTGGAAGACCTCGGCTTCTGCGCAAAGGGCGAGGGCGGTGCGTTCGTCTCTGGCGGCCGCATCGCCCCTGGCGGCGACTTTCCCATGAACACGAACGGCGGCGGCCTGTCGTGTGTGCACCCGGGGATGTACAGCATCTTTCTGGTAATCGAGGCCGTCACGCAGCTCCGTCGCGAGGCGGGAGACCGGCAGGTGGCCGACGTGGAAACCGCGCTCGTGCACGGCAATGGCGGCGTGCTGTCCAGCCAGGCCACCGCCATTCTTTCGGCGCATCGATAGGGGCCTGTGGCGATGATCGACAAGTTCTTCGAGTCCGCCATGGCCGCCGTGGCCGACATCCACGATGGCGCGACCGTGCTGGTCAGCGGATTTGGCACTTCCGGGCAGCCGATCGAGCTGCTCGAGGCGCTGGCCGAACAGGGCGCCCGCGATCTGACCATCGTCTGCAACAACGGCGGTACGGGCGAGACGGGGCTGGCCAGGCTGATCCGGCTCGGGCGCGTGCGGCGCCTGCTGGCCTCGTATCCGCGCGGTGCGGAAGCCATGGCGTTCGAAGATGCCTATGCCGCTGGCCAGATCGAGTTCGAGTGCGTGCCGCAGGGCACGCTGGCGGAGCGCCTGCGCGCGGCCGGCGCCGGCCTGGGCGGATTTCTGACGCCCACGGCCTACGGCACCGCGCTCGCCGAAGGCAAGGAGACCCGTGTCATCGATGGCGTCGGCTACGTGTTCGAGCGGCCGCTGCACGGCGACTTCGCACTGGTCAAGGCGGACCGTGCCGATCGATGGGGCAACCTCACCTACCGGAAAGCCGGCCGCAACTTCGGACCGCCGATGTGCACGGCGGCACGGACCGCCATCGTGCAGGTGCGCGAGCGCGTGCCGCTGGGCACGATCGACCCCGAGCATGTCGTGACGCCCGGCATTTTCGTCAAGCGCGTGGTGCGCATCGATGCCTGAACCACGTATCCGCTGAATCCCATCCCGTCTTCCATCCCGTCTTCCATCCCGACATGTCCCACGCATCCGGCTCCATTCGTCTCTCACCCACGGTCACGCTCGAGCGGCAAGGCGATATCGCCGTCCTCTGGCTCGACAATCCGCCCGTCAATGGGCTTGGCGATACGACGCGCGCCGGCATTCACGCGGGCCTGACGCAGGCATTCGAGGACGCCGCCATCGCCGGGATCGTGATCGCCGGGGCGGGCAAGGTGTTCTGCGGTGGCGCGGACATCCGGCAGTTCAATACGCCGGCCGCCACCGCGTGGCCGCAGTCGAAGGATATCCAGGCGCTGCTCGCCACGTCGCGCAAGCCCGTGGTCGCCGCCGTTCACGGCGTGGCGCTGGGCGGCGGGCTGGAACTCGCGCTGGGTTGCCACTTTCGCGTGGTCGCGGCCGGCGCGCGCCTGGGGCTGCCGGAGGTGAACATCGGGCTCGTGCCCGGCGGTGGCGGTACCCAGCGCTTGCCGCGTCTCGTGGGTGTGGAGCGTGCGCTGGACATGATCCAGACCGGCACACCGGTGACAGGCGCGGTAGCCGTGCAGATCGGCCTGGCGGATGCGGTCGTCGAGGGCGAAGCAGATGTGCCGGACGCAGGCCGCGTCGTGGCGTTGGCGGCGGACGTGTGCCGTCGTGCCGCGGCAGATGCCCGCGCGTTCCCGGTGGCCGCGCGGCGCGAGGTTGCGGCATGCCCGATCGACTTCGACGCCCGTCTGGCGGCCATCGGCCGCAAGGCGCGCAATGCCGTCGCGCAACGGGCTTGCGTGCAATGCGTGCGGGCCGCGACGCGTCTGCCGTTCGACGAGGGCGTTGCCTTCGAGCGCGCGCGCTTCGACGAACTGGTCGCGGGACCGGAGTCGAAAGCGCTGCGCCACAGCTTCTTTGCCGAACGCGAAGCGCCGAAGTTCGCCGAAGGCAAGGGCGTACCGCTGCGCCCGCTCGACCGCGTGGCCGTGCTGGGCGCCGGCACCATGGGCGTTGGCATCACCATGGCGTTCGTGAATGCGGGCATCCCGGTCACGCTCGTGGAGCGCGAGCAGGCGGCACTGGACAGGGGCCTCGCGCTTATCCGCCGCAATTACGACGTCACCGCCTCCAAGGGCAAGATCACCTCGGCACAGATCGCGGAACGCATCGCGCGGATTGCGCCGACGCTCGCGTTCGACGCGATGGCGGACGCGGACCTGATCGTGGAAGCGGTGTTCGAGGACATGGCCGTGAAGCAGGACATATTCCGGCGGCTCGATGCGGTGTGCAAGCCTTCGGCGATTCTTGCCACCAACACCTCGCGCCTCGACGTCGACGTCATCGCGGCATCCACGCGGCGCCCCGCCGACGTGATCGGCCTGCATTTCTTCAGTCCGGCAAACGTCATGACGCTGCTGGAGGTGGTGCGCGGCAGGGCAACGGGTGTCGACGTCATTGCCACCTGCATGGACATGGCGCGGCGCATCGGCAAGGTTCCGGTGCTCGTGGGGGTTTGCGAAGGGTTCGTCGGCAACCGCATGCTGACGCCGTACTGGCGCGAGGCGGGCTTTCTGCTGGAAGAGGGCGCGTCGCCCGAGCAGGTGGATCGCGCGCTGACGGGGTTTGGCATGGCGATGGGCCCCCTCGCGATGGCCGATCTCGCGGGCATGGACATCAACTGGGCCACGCGCAAGCGTCTGGCGCCCACACGGCCCGCGCACCTGCGTTACTCGAAGGTTGCCGATCGCATCTGCGAGCTGGGCCGCTTCGGCCAGAAGACCCAGGGTGGCTACTACCGCTACGAAGCGGGCAGCCGCACACCGATTCCCGATCCGCTGGTCGATGCATTGATCGCCGATTGTGCGCGGGAAGCCGGCATCGCGCGCCGGGCGATCTCGGACGAGGAGATCGTCGAGCGCAGCATGCTCGCGCTGATCAACGAGGGCGCCATGATTCTCGACGAGGGGATTGCAAGGCGCGCGTCGGATATCGATGTCGTGTATGTGCACGGCTATGGGTTTCCCGCATGGCGCGGCGGCCCGATGTTCCATGCGGAAACGCTCGGCCTCGCGCACGTACTGGACCGGATTCGCGCGCTGCACGCGCGGCACGGCGCGCACTGGGCGCCGGCGCCGCTGCTAGAGCGACTCGTCGCGAACGGTGCCCGGCGTTTCGACGGCGAGCGCTGATCAAGCTGCCGCGAACGCAGCGTTGAAAACTTTCGAATCGATTTTTGGCGGTGGCGTCCCTACACTCGGCGCCACGTAATACGAGAAGACGGAGCGGTGATGTTGCATCGGGCATTGGAAGGCGTTCGGGTACTGGATCTATCGCGCATTCTGGCGGGGCCATGGTGCACGCAGAATCTCGCGGACCTGGGCGCCGACGTCGTAAAGGTGGAACATCCGCAGCGCGGCGACGACACGCGCGGCTGGGGGCCGCCGTATCAGATTGCGGAAGACGGCAGCGAACAGCGCATGTCGGCCTACTTCATCAGCTGCAATCGCGGCAAGCGTTCCGTCGGCATCGACTACAGCGTGCCGGAGGGCGCGGCGCGGCTGCTCGAACTCGCGCGCGATGCCGACGTGCTGGTCGAGAACTACAAGGTGGGCACGCTCAAGCGCTACGGCCTGGACTATGCATCGCTCAAGGCCGTCAACCCGCGGCTGATCTATCTGTCGATCACGGGCTTCGGCCAGGACGGCCCGATGGCCGACAAGCCCGGCTACGACTACGTGTTTCAGGGCATGGGCGGGTTGATGAGCTATACGGGCCAGCCCGACGGTAGCCCGGGCGCGGGGCCGCTGCGCACGGGCGTGGCCGTGGTGGACCTGAGTACGGGCATGTATGCGACCTCGGCCGTGCTGGCCGCGCTGTACCAGCGCCAGCAAACGGGCGAGGGACAGCACCTCGATATCGCATTGCTGGACGTCGCCGTCGCGCTCAATGCCAATCAGGGCGCCAACTACCTGATCTCCGGCGACAACCCGCAACGCAGCGGCAACGCGCATCCGAACTGTGCGCCGTACGAGGTATTCCGCTGCGCCGATGGCTATCTGATCCTCGCCATCGGCAACGACGCGCAGTTCGCGCGGTTCTGCGAAGTCGCGGGCCGCGGCGATCTGGCGGCGGACCCGCGCTATATCACCAACTCGGACCGCATCGGAAACATCGCGTCGCTCCGGGCCGTGCTGACGGACGTGTTTCCCACCCGCGCGCGCGAGGACTGGACCCGCGCATTCGACGCCGCTGGCGTGCCATGGGGGCCGATCAACACGATGGAAGAGGTATTCGCGCATCCGCAAGTCCGGCACCGCCGGATGCAGCAGACCGCGGAGCACCCGGTCATGGGCACGATTTCCATGGTCCGCAACCCCATGTTGCCGGCCAATCCCCAGCCCTTGCAGCCGCCGCCGCTGCTCGGCGAACACACGGGTGGGGTATAGGCAGCGGCGTGACCGCTTATTTCACAACTGCGGACAACGGCAGACAACAACAGCATGGTACGGAGACAACAATGAAGTTGCAGCATTCCCTCGTCACCCTGGCAGCGCTCGCCGGCATGAGCCCGTTCGGCGCGGTGCAGGCGTCCGCGTGGCCGGACAAGCCCATCAAGCTGATCGTCCCCTACGCGGCCGGTGGCACCACGGACATCATCGCGCGCGTCGTCGGTACGCGACTGGGCGCGGTGCTCAAGCAGCCCGTCGTCGTGGAGAACCGGCCGGGCGCGGGTGGCGCCGTCGGCAGCGCGTTCGCGGCCAAGCAGCCCGCGGACGGCTACACACTGGTCATGGAGGTCGAAAGCTCGCACGCGGTCAACCCCAACGTCTACCAGAAGACCGCGTACGACCCCGTGAAGGATTTCGATCCCATCAGCAACCTGGCCGACGTACCGAACGTGCTCGTCGTGAATCCCGCGTTCCCGGCACAGGACCTGGCGGCATTCATCAAGCTGCTGAAAGCGCAGCCGGGCAAGTACTCGTTCGGCTCGTCCGGCAACGGCGGCCTGAGCCATATGAATGGCGAGCTGTTCATGAACGTCACGGGCACGCGCATGCTGCACGTGCCGTACAAGGGGCTGGGGCCCGCGCTCAACGATGCCATGGCCGGGCAGATCCAGGTCGTGTTCGACAACATTCCGTCGTCGTCGGGGCTGATCGAAGGCGGCAAGCTGCGTCCGCTGGCGGTGGCCGCGCCCAGGCGCCTGAAGATGCTGCCGAACGTGCCGACCTACGCGGAGGCCGGCCTGCCGGCCATGAACAATCCGTCGTGGTTCGGGCTCGGCGCGCCGGCAGGCACCCCCGCGCCGATCCTCGACAAGATCAACGCGGCCGTGAAGCAGGTGCTCGCGGAGCCGGAGGTCGTCGCGGCCATCGAGAAGCAGGGCGCCATTCCGGCATGGACGACGCGTCAGGCGTTCGCGGATCTCATCCGCACGCAAAATCAGCATTGGAAGAAGGTTGTCGAAGACATCCGCTTCGAGAAGCTGCAGTAAGGAGAACGATCGATGAGCGAAAACCTTTCCCACCACCACGCTGCGGTCGACATCGATGCGCGTGGCATCGCGACGATCACCATCCGGCAGGCCAAATCGCTGAATATCCTTGGCACGCCCGTCATCGCGGACCTTACCCATGCCGTGCAGGCGCTGGCCGAGCGCAAGGAGGTGCGCGTGCTGGTCGTGCGCGGCACCGGCGACAAGGGCTTTATTGGCGGGGCCGATATCAACGAGATGGCCGTACTGCAGCGCGACACGGCCGAAGCGTTTATCAGCGGCCTGCGCGACCTCTGCGATGCGCTGCGGCATTTCCCGGTCCCGGTCATCGCGCGCATGCCAGGCTGGTGCCTGGGTGGCGGGCTCGAACTGGCCCTTGCCTGCGATCTCCGCATTGCCGCGGACGACGCGAAGCTCGGCATGCCCGAGGTCAAGGTGGGAATTCCCTCTGTGATCCATGCCGCGCTGATGCCCCGCCTCATCGGCAATGCGCGCACGGCGTGGTATCTGCTGACGGGCGAGATCGCCGATGCCGCCGAGTCCCTCGCGGCCGGACTGGTCAGCCGCGTCGTGCCGTTGGCGGAACTGGATGCGGAGGTCGCTCGCGTAGCCGATCTGCTGGCCGGCTTCGGCCCGCAGGTGGTGCGGCAACAGAAGCGGCTGCTGCGCGAATGGGAAGAGGCGCCGCTCGACGATGCGATCGAGAACAGCGTCGCCGAGTTCGGCCGCGCGTTCGAGACCGGCGAACCTCAGCAACACATGGCGAGCTTTATCAACCGGAAGCGGTAGACGACGGTTCGCGCGTGATGGCCACGCGCGGATCGCTCAGCAGAAACTGCACGAATGCCGCCGCGAATCCGGGCAGCTTGCCGTCGGCACGGGTCACGAGGTTCAACTCCCGAACGGCCCACGGTTCGTCGAGCGCCACCGCGACGACGCGGCCGGCCCGAATCGCGTCCGACGCCACGCTGCGCGGGACCAGCGCGATCCCTACGCCGGCTTCCGCGAGCGACAGCACCGCCTCGAACCCATGCGCGTGCAGCCTGACGTTCGGCTGCCTGCCGGCCCGCTGGGCCATATCCTTGAGAAACAGGAAGTTGCTGCTGTTGCGGCTCATGCAGACGAAGTCGAAGCCGAGCGCCGCGCCAAAGCGCACGCTCGACTCGCGCGCCAGCGGGTGGCCCGCCGGTACCGCAAGCACGAGTTCGTCCACCGCATAGCGTACGGCGCGTACCCCTGTCGCGCTGGCTTCGTCCGTGAGTTCGTTGGCAAGAATGCCGATATCGGCCTCGTGCGCGGTCACGGCCGCAACGATCGCCTGGCTCGCCCGCTCTTCGAGGTCGATATTGACCTCGGGGTGCGCCGCAAGAAAGCGGCTCACGCTCGGGATGATGAAGCCGTTGAGCGAGCTGCTGTTGGCCAGCAGGCGGATATGCCCCTTGAGTCCGCTGGCAAACTGGCCGACCTCCGCGTGCATGCGTTCGATGCCCTGCAGCAGTTCGCGCACATGCGACAGCAGCATCTCGCCGGCCGGTGTCAGATCCATGCCGCGCGGGCTGCGTACGAACAGCGGAATGCCGAGCGCGTGCTCGAGGTTCTTCAGCCGATAGCTGGCAGCCGATGCCGTGATATGGGCGGCATTCGCACCGCCCGCCAGGCTGTGGGCTTCGGCGATGGCCTGGAACAGACGCAGGTCCGTCAGTTCATAGCGCATCAGCGGTTCAACCCATTGACCGCATACCGCGCGATCTCGGCCGCGATGGCTTCGCGGTCCTTCTTCGTCTCGGTCTTGCGCGGCTGGTACCAGCGCGAGGTCCAGTTCAATGCGCCAAGCAGCGCCTTGACGACGATCCGCACGTCCATCTCGCGAAACTCGCCGCTGGCGACGCCTTCTTCCAGCACCTGGAGATAGAGGCGCTCGTTGCCGTCGCGCAGCGCGGTAATGCGCTTGATCTCCGCGCGTTCCTCTTCCGTGGTGCGGCCGCCCAGCTGGAGCTCCAGACCCTGCGCGGCAACGCGCAGGTAATCCAGATGCTCCATCATCAGCATGGCATGCGCGAAGGCCATCGCTTCGAGCCGCTGCCGCGCCGGCCCCGCCGATGCCGCGGCGGGTTCGATGGCAGCCCGCGTCAGCTCCATCGCCCGGCGCTGCACGGCGAAGAACAGGATGGTCTTGCTGCGGAAGTGGTAGTAGATGATCCCCTTGGTCGCGCCATAGCTGTCGCTGATATCGTCGAGCGACGTGGCGGCGAAACCCAGCTTCATGAAGATCGAGGCTGCCGCATCGAGGATGGCCAGCTGTTTCTCGTCGCCTTCCGGGGTCCCGATCTGACGTTTGCGTCCCATGCCTTTGTTCTCTTGCTCTGTGCTTTGTGTGCTCTACGCGCCGGAGGGATGCAAAGATAGCAGATTACAGCTTGGGAATATTGAAACGCTCCACGAGCTTCGTCTCCCGCTCGATCTCGGTCTTCTGGAACGCGCGCAACTGCTCCGCCGTCCCGATAAAGGCGCTGAAGTTGTTCTGGTCGAGGTACTGCGCCGTCTCGGCGTCCTTGAAAATCGTCAGCAGCGTGCTTTCGATCCGCGTCACCACGGGCTTCGGCGTTCCCTTCGGCGCGAAGACACCCCACCATGCCACCTGGAAGAACTCCTTGTAGCCGAGTTCCTGCAAGGTCGGCATCTCGGGCTCGGACTTCATGCGGCGGTCGGACGTCAGGGCGAGCATGCGCAGCTTGCCGCCCTTGACCAGCGGCAGGCCGGCGCTGTATTCGGCAATCGCGAAGTCCACCTGCTTGCCGGCGAGGTCCGTGAGCGTGGGGCTGCTGCCCTTGTAGGAGATGGCATTGGCCTTGGCGCCCACCAGCGACATCAGCCATTCGGTCGCGATGTTGTACGTGGCGCTGCCGCTGCCGTAATTCAGCTTGTTGGGCCGCTTCTTCGCATCGGCGAACAGATCCGACGCGGTCTTGTACGGAGAGTCGGCCGGTACGTAGAGGCCCATCGGCGAGTACGCCACGCGCGCGACGGGTTCGAGGTCGGTCAGCGGATTGTAGGGCAGCTTGTCGTAGAGCGCGACGTTCGTCGTCACGGGGCCGTTGGCTGCCCATAGCAGCGTGTAGCCGTCGGCCGGCGCATTGATGACCGTCTGCGCGGCGATGATCGCGTTGCCGCCCGGCTTGTTCTCGATGACGACGGGCTTGCCGAGCGCCGCTTCCATGCGCCTCGCGGCATAGCGGGCCACGGTGTCGGTGCCCGAGCCCGGCGGGTAGGGCACCACGAGCTTGATCGGCTTGTCGGGGTACTCGGCCTGCGCGGCCGCGTGGCCGGATGCCAGCGCCATGCCGATGCCGAGCAGGGCCGTTGCGGCCACAGGGTGCGTGATGCGGAATGTCATGTCTGTCTCCTCTTCGGGTCGTTGTTATCGCGTATTCAGGCCGCCGGGAACGGGTGCAGCGCGACCCGTCCAATCACCTTGCGCTCGGTAATCGCGTCCAGCGCCTCGCGGAACCGTGCGAGCGGATACGTCGCGTAGGTTTCGGGACGCAGCGTTCCCGCCGCGGCCCAGCCGAGCATGTCGTCGAACGCGTCGCGCACGCGCTGTACGACGGCGGGCGGCGGCAGCTGCTTGCCCCAGCCCATGTAGTAACCCCAGTAGATGCCGATGACCGTGACGTTCTTGACCAGCACGAGGTTCGCGGGAATCTGCGGAATCGTGCCCCCGGCGAAGCCCATCGGAATGATTCGGCCATCGGGCGCGATGCATCGCAGCGATTCGTTGAAGGTGTCGCCACCGACGGGGTCGAAGATGACATCCGCGCCGCGCTGACCGGTTTCCCGCAACACCACGTCGCGAAAATTCTCCTCGCGGTAGTGGATGGCGACGTCGGCACCGTGCCGCCGCGCCGCCTCGAGCTTGGCGGCATCGCCCGCGGTCGCGATCACGCGCGCGCCGAGCCGCTTGCCGATCTCGATGGCCGCCAGCCCGCTGCCGCCCGCGGCGCCGTGGACCAGCAGCGTCTCGCCGGATGCGACCTGCGCACGCCATTTGAGGGCGCCATAGGCCGTGGCATAGATGGTCGGGAATTGCACCGCCGCGTCGTAGTCCACGGCGTCCGGCAGCGCGAACACCGTCGACTCGGGCGCGACGACCTCCTCGGCATAGCCGCCGATGCGGACACCGGCGACCACGCGGTCGCCAGGCTTGAACAGCGACGTACGCTCGCCGCACTCGAGCACCACGCCGGCCACTTCGGTGCCGGGCGTGAACGGCGGCGCCCAGCGGTTCTGATGCTTGCCTTCGAGGACCAGCAGATTGGCAAAGCTCACGCCCGCGGCATGCACCCGAATGCGGATGCCGTCGGGGCCGAGGATGGGGCGATCCACCTCGGCGTATTCGGTATGCGCGAGCCCGAGCTCGCGGCAGACGACGGCCTTCATGCGGCCGCTCCATGCCGGCCCATGCCGGCGGCGAACCGGCTTGCGCCCGCCTGCGCCTCCAGCCGCTTCGCCCGCTCGGCCAGTTCAGCCTCGATCGCGAGCGCATTGGCCATCGGTTCGCCATCCTGCCGGTACACCGATTCGCGATCCGTATTCATCGCGATCTGCGGAAAGGCGGCGATGGTGGCCGCAAGGCTCTCGGCGGCCGATCGCGCGGTCCCGTCGGGCACCACGCGCGTCGCGAGCCCCATGCGCAATGCTTCCTCCGCGGACACGATGCGCGCGGTCAGCAGCATGTCCAGCGCATGGCTCGTGCCGATCAGCCGGGGCAGCCGCACGGTCGTGCCATCGCTCATCGGCACGCCCCAACGGCGCGACAGCACGGCGAACGCGGCCGATTGCTCGGCAATGCGGATGTCGCACCAGAGCGCCAGCCCGAGGCCGCCCGCGCACGCATGGCCCGCCACCGCCGCGATGACGGGCTTGCGCGCGGGTCGGGAAAGCGGACCGTCGGTGCCGGCCCATGCGTCGTACTCCGCGCCCGCCGCGAGCTCCTTGAGGTCCGCGCCCGCGCAGAACGCGCCGCCGGCCCCCCACAGTACGGCGACCCGCGCTTCATCGTCGTTCTCGAACGCGCGCAGTGCCGCGCCCAGCGCCGCGGTCGCTTCGCGGTCGAGCGCATTGCGTACGGCCGGGCGGTTGATGACGATGGTGGTGACTGCGGCGTGCTTCTCGATCAGGATCTTGTCGCTCATGGGGCGTTACCGATAGGGGTTGGCGCGGAGGTCATTGCGTGAACTCGTCGCGGATGGCGGTGCCGTGTTGCCCGAGGCCGGGCACATGGCCCAGTTGCCGCGGCTCGCCGCGGAAGGTTGCCGGGGGTGCCACCAGTCGCGCCTCGCCGTGCACGGTCGGCACGGTGACGCGCCGCAGTTGCGGATGCGTGGACAACTGCGTGACGTCGTTGACCGACGCGAACGCGATGCGCGCGGCCTGCAGCGCCTGCACGACCTCCGCCCTGGTCATCGTCGCCAATGTCGTCGCGATCTCCCGGTCGAGCACGGCACGGTGCGCGACGCGCGAAAGGTTCGTCGCGAACTCCGGCTTCTCCAGCAGTTCCGGGCGTTTGAGCACGTCCTGCGCGAGGCGGCGCCATTCGCCGTCGTTCTGAATCCCGATCAGCACGGTTTCCTCGTTGCCCACGGCACCGCCCACGGGAAACGCGCCGTAGGGCGCGATGGTCGGATGCGACAGGCCCACACGCGGCCAGATCATTCCCGCGTACTCGTAGTGGAGCAGGGGCACGGTCATCCAGTCGCTCATCGCATCGAACAGCGACACATGGATGGCGCTCCCGGCGCCCGTGCGCTCGCGCTGCAGCAACGCTTCGAGGATGGCGGCGTGCGCGTACATGCCGGTGGCGATATCGCAGGCGGAGATGCCGATGCGGCCCGGCGCCTCGGGCGTACCCGTCACCGAAGCGATGCCGCTTTCCGCCTGCACGAGCAGGTCGTATGCGCGCATGCCGGCGTAGGGGCCTTCCTCTCCGTAACCGGTGATATCGCATGTCACCAGACGCGGATGGCGGGCCCGCATCGCTTCCCAGCCGAAGCCGGCGCGTTGCGCGGCGCCCGGGCCCAGGTTCTGGATCAGCACATCGGCCTGCGCGATCATGCGCTGCAGCAATGCGGCATCGTCCGGGTTCGCGAAATCGAGCACGATCGATTCCTTGCCGCGGTTGAGCCAGACGAAATACGTGCTGTCGCCATGGACGGCGGAGTCGTAGCCGCGCGCAAAATCGCCCCCGGCGCGCTCGATCTTGATCACGCGCGCGCCGGCGTCGGCGAGCCGGGACGAAGCGTAGGGGGCCGCGGCGGCCTGTTCGACCGCCACCACAAGAAGTCCTTCCAGGGGCAATGCCATCATGTCTCCATCTATATTTTTCAGGCGTGCGCGTCGTGCTTGAAAATAATGCTACGCAGTAGTATGTTTTTGGTCAAGCCCGATTCGCGTTGACGCGATCGGTTCTCGACCGTGCGGCGGTTCACGCTTCGCACGCGCCACTTGAGACCCATGACAACAGTTACGCCGCTGGAACATCTCACGCTTCCATTCTTCGACGCGCGGCATCGGGAAGCCGCGGAACGGCTCCTCGACTGGACCACGTCCGCGTTCGCCGCCATCCCGGCACCGAAGACGACGCAGGACGTCGACGAGCACTGCCGATCGCTGGTACGCAGCCTCGGTGACGCAGGCATCCTCGCATCGTGCGTGCCGCGACTCGATGCATCGGGGAACGCCGTGCTCGACTCCCGCGCGCTATGCCTGGCGCGCGAACTGCTCGCGCAGACCAGCCCGCTTGCCGATTTCAGCTTTGCGATGCAGGGGCTCGGCTCCGGCGCCATCTCGCTGGCGGGCTCGCCCGCGCAGCAGGAGGCCTACCTCGCCGATGTGGCAAAAGGCAGGAAGATCGCGGCGTTCGCGCTATCCGAGCCCGACGCCGGCTCGGACGTTGGCGGCATGCGCTGCGAAGCCGCGCGCGTGCAGGGCGGTTACGTGCTCGATGGCGAGAAGATGTGGATTTCCAACGGCGGTATCGCGGACTTCTACGTCGTCTTTGCGCGCGAGCCCGGCACGACGCGGTCCGCGGGCATCTCCGCCTTTATCGTCGATGCGGACAACCCGGGGCTCGAGATCGCCGAGCGCATCGATGTCATCTCCCCGCATCCGCTGGCGCGGTTACGCTTTCGCGACTGCCGCGTGGATGCGGGCATGCGGCTGGGCGGCGAGGGGGAAGGGTTCAAGCTTGCGATGCGGACGCTCGACATCTTCCGGACGTCGGTCGCGGCGGCGGCGCTCGGGTTTGCCCGCAAGGCATTGCGGCTGGGCGTGGAACGCGCGCTCTCGCGCGAGATGTTCGGCACCGTGCTCGCCGACATGCAACTGACGCAGGCCACGCTCGCCGATATGGCGACGGCGGTGGAATCGTCCGCCTTGCTCGTGTATCGCGCCGCATGGCTGCGGGATCAGGGCATGCCGACGCCGCGAGAGGCCGCCATGGCCAAGCTCGTCTCCACCGAGTCCGCCCAGCGCGTCGTGGATGCCGCCGTGCAGATCTGGGGCGGGGCGGGCGTGCGCGTGGGCGAGGAGGTGGAGGCGCTCTATCGCGATGTGCGCGCGCTCCGCATCTATGAAGGAGCGAGCGAGGTGCAGCGGCTGATCATCGGCGGCGGCATCGTGAAGGCGTATCGGGGATAACGCCTCAGACAGACAAGATCGAATAAAGGAGACAGACATATGGCCGGCGCTCTGGAAGGCATTCGCGTCATCGACATCACCACGTTCCTGATGGGACCCGTGGCCACGCAGATGCTGGGCGACATGGGAGCGGACGTCATCAAGATCGAGCCGCCCGAAGGCGATCCCACGCGAGGCATCGGGCAGAAGCGGTCGCCCGGCATGGGCTCGTTCTTTCTCAACCTCAACCGCAACAAGCGCAGCGTCGTGCTGGACCTCAAGCAGCCGTCCGGACGCGCGCAGCTGCAATCGCTGATCGCCGGCGCGGACGTGGTCGTGCACAACATGCGCGCGGGCGCGGCCGAGCGCCTCGGCGTCGATTACGCCAGCCTTGCAGGGCGTTTTCCCCGGCTGATTCACGCCACCGCGCAGGGATTCGGCAAGGGCGGCCGCTACTTCGACCGGCCCGCCTACGACGACGTGATCCAGGGGCTGAGCGGCGTGCCCGGATTGAACCAGCGCATGACGGGTCAACCCGGCTACATCCCGATGCTGATGGCCGACAAGCTGTGCGGCGTGTATCTGTACTCGGCCATCGTGACGGCGCTGCTGCATCGCGAGCGCGCGGGCATCGGGCAGGAAGTCCAGCTGCCGATGCTGGAGGCCATGGCCGGTTTCAACCTGCATGAGCATATGGCGGACCACGTGTTCGTGCCCGAGCCCGGCAAGGCGGCGGCACCGCTCGGCTATGCCCGCGTGTTCAGCGCCGTGCATCGGCCGCTCGGCACGGGCGACAAGCCGCTTTGCATCGTCGCCAATACCGATGCGCAATGGCATCGCCTGTTCGCGCTGATCGGCCGAAGCGACCTGCGCGATGACGCGCGGTTCGCGACCATCGGGCAGCGCATGACCCATGTCGTCGAGCTTTACAACCTCGTGGAAGCCGCACTCGGCACCAGGTCGCGGGAGGCGTGGCTGGAAGCCTTCGCCGCCGCGGAGATTCCCGCCGGGCCCGCGAACGAACTCGAGGACGTCCGCGCGGATCCGCACCTGGCGGAGACCGGTTTCTTCGAGGTGTTCGATCACGCGTCGGAAGGGCAGCTGCTGATGCCGCGCAGCGCGATGATGCTCTCGGCCACGCCCGCCGAGATCCGCTACGGCCCGCCGAGGCTCGGCCAGCATACGGACGAGGTGCTGGGCACCGGAGCCCGGGATTGAACCCGCCCGACCTGCGGGCGCTCGTCGATGTCGAGATGCCGGATATCCGGCAGCGATATGGCCCGAAGGACTGCATCCTCTATGCGCTGGGACTCGGATTCGGCAACCAGCCCGACGACGCGTCGAGTCTCCGCTACGTCTATGAACAGGACCTGATCGCGCTGCCGACGCAGCTGGCGGTACTGGCGTCCTCGTCGGACTGGATGCGCGATCCGCGGACCGGCATCCGATGGGAACACCTCGTGGCGTTGTCGCACGACCTCTCGCTCCCGAAACCGCTCGCGACATCGGGCCATGTGCGTGCGCGCACGGCGGTGGAGGCGGTCTACGACAGGGGGCCCGGCCGAGGCGCGATCATCGCATGGCGCCGCGTCGTCACGGACGACGACACCGGGGAAGAAATCGGCATCGTCAGGGGACAGGCCCTGGCTCGCGCGAACGGCGGCTTCGGCGGCGAGCCGGCCCCCCGCCGGCCACATCCGGGCTTCCCCGCGCGGGCGCCAGACCACGTCGCGGCATGGCCGACGCAGCCGAATCAGGCGCTGCTGTACCGCCTGTGTGGCGACACAAACCCGCTGCACGCGGACCCCGACGTCGCGCGCGCGGCGGGTCTCGATGCACCGATCCTGCACGGCCTCTGCAACCTCGGTATCGCGGCATCCGCCGCCGGGCCGCTGGCGCCCGGAGGACTCACCGCACTCGGAGAGATCGGCGCGCGCTACGCGGGTGTCTTCTATCCCGGCGATACGCTGAGGACGGAAGCCTGGCGCGAAGCAGGCGTGATCCTGTTCCGCAGCACTTCCGTCCGTACCGGACAATGCATCATCGACGATGGCGCGGCCAGGCTTGCCGACGGTCTTGCAACCTGCTAGCGCTTGGCTTCCGCGAACAGCCCCAGCGGCTTCTCCGCGTGCGATGACGCCGCGGGTTCGGCCGCCGGCTTTCCCCGCTGCGAAGCATGCCACGGCAGCAGCCGCTCTTCCGCCAGTTCCAGCGCCTTGAACAGGATCACGCCGAGCACGCACAGCAGTGCCAGCGCCACGAATACGGTTGGCGTATTGAAGCTGCCCTGCGCCACGAGGATGACGTGGCCGAGTCCGGTCTCGCCCGCCACGAACTCGCCCACGATCGTCCCGACCAGCGCGAACGAGATACCGACCTTCATGCCCGCGAAGATGCTCGGCAGCGCGTTGGGGAATCGGATTTTCCACAGCACCTTGCTGCGCGAGGCCTGGTTGGCGCGCGCCATGTTGAGCATCTCCGGATCGATCGACTTCAGGCCCAGGA
Source organism: Cupriavidus sp. OTU4054 (assembly GCF_038440175.1). NCBI lineage: Bacteria > Pseudomonadati > Pseudomonadota > Betaproteobacteria > Burkholderiales > Burkholderiaceae > Cupriavidus > Cupriavidus sp. OTU4054. Next base: position 142,516 of record NZ_JASATF010000009.1, on the reverse strand, counting down.
CCGTATCGATCAGGATCGGGAAGATCGCGATCAACATCGCGATGGCGATCTTCGGGGCCGAACCCGTGCCGAGCCAGATCACGAACAGCGGCGCGAGCGCGACTTTCGGTACCGCGTTCAGCGCGACCATGAGGGCGTAGAGCGTGCGGTCGAGAAAGCGCGAGTAGACGATGCCGATCGCCGCGCCCACGCCGAGCACGACGGCCAGCACAAAGCCGGCCAGCGTGGTCTGGAGCGTGTCCAGGCTCTGCAGCAGCAGGAAGCCCGGCTGCTCCATGAAGTCCGCGATGATCTTGCTTGGCGCCGGCAGCAGGAACTCGCGCACGCCGAAGAAGCGGACCGCGCCTTCCCACGCAAGCAGCAGTATCACCATCGTCAGGATCGCCAGACGGCTGTTTTCGGAACGTTTCCACAGGAATTTCATCGCATTACCCCTTGTAGATGCCGAGGTCGCGAAAGATCCCGCGAATCTGCGACACGTAATCGGCAAACGCCTTCGTTTCCCGCACGGCAAGACCGCGTGGCCGATCCAGCTCGATCGGAATGACGTCCGCGACGCCGCCGGGATTGCGCGACATCACGACGACGCGGTCGCTGAGAAAAACCGCCTCCGAGATCGAATGCGTGATGAACAGCACGGTCTTGCCCGTATCCATCCACGTACGCTGGAGTTCCACGTTCAGTTCGTCGCGCGTGAACGGATCCAGCGCGCCGAACGGTTCGTCCATCAGCAGCAGCTGTGGATCGACGAGTAGTGCGCGGCAGATCGACGCGCGCTGCCGCATGCCACCCGACAGCTCCCACGGATAGCGGTTGGCGAACGATCCCAGGCCGAAGAGATTCAGCACCGCACGCGCGCGCTCCTCGTAGTCGCCGCGGCTCAGGTCATGGAACTCGGCGGCGATCAGCACATTGTCGAGGATCGTGCGCCAGTCGAGCAGCAGGTCGCGCTGGAAGACCACGCCCATATTGGAGGGCGGGCCCGAGATCGGGTCGCCCTGAAGCGCGAGATGGCCGCTGGAGATCGGCTCCAGTCCGGCCACGCACTTCAGCAGGGTGCTCTTGCCGCAGCCGCTGGGGCCGACAATGCTCACGAACTCGCCTTCCTCGATATCGAGACTCACGTCCTTGAGCGCATAGAGGGGGTCGCGCTGCGAGCGATAGATCTTGTTGAGTTGGCCAATCTGCAGGAATGCCGACATGTTCGTCCTCCGTCGCGCTAGTTCGCCAGCATGGCGTTGGTGTAATAGTCGGACGGCTTGCGGCCGGGCTTGATGGCGCCCACGCGCTCCATCGACTGGATCGCGGCGACCCAGTCGGCGTCGTTCTGCCTGCCGATCGGGGCCGCCTTCTGGCTCGGGCTCTCGAAGAACTGACGATAGGCGACGACCTGCGCCTTCAGCACCTGCGGATCGAGCTTCGCGTTGGGCCGCTGCGCCACGATGGCGGCTACCCCTTCGTCCTCGTGGCCGGCATAGATGTACTCCCACGCCTTTACCTGTATCTGCGTCAGCTTGCGAATCGCCTCGCCGCGCTCGGCGAGCTTCTTCGGCGTCGTGACGAGGCCGTAGCTCGGAAAGTTGATGCCGCTGTCCGCGAGCAGGAACACCTTGGCGGGCCGCACCTTGGCAACCATCGGCTGGCCGAACGGCGCCTGCGAGAGGAAGCCATCGCTATTGCCCGATGCATAGGTCGAGATCATCGCGCTCGGCGACACCATCACGACATTGGTCTTCGACTTCGGCACGTTGATCGCCTTCAGATACGGATCGATGAACGGCGCCCATGGGCTGGTGGTGAAGCACACGAGCTTCTTGCCCACGAGATCGGCGGCCGACTTGACGTCGAGCTTCTCGTCGACGAGCACCGCGAGGTCGCCCTTGCGCGCGAAACCGGCGATGGACACGAGGTCCAGCCCGTTCTCCCTGGCGATGGCCATCGTGCCGAGTTGCACCTGACCGACATCGGCCTGTCCGGCCGCCAGAAGCTGCAGCGTGTTGATGGTGCCGGTGCCGTCCTGGATCTCGACGTCGAGGCCGGCTTCCTGAAACCATCCCTTCTGCTTGGCCAGATGCATGGCGGCATGCATGCCCCACGCTGAATAGTCCATCCGTACCAGCAGCTTTTCAGCGGCTGCCTGCGCGCTCGTCGCCGCAAAGGCGGCGAGGGCGGAGGCGGCGACGATCGCGCGGCGGAGCTGAATGACGAACGAAGAACGCATCTTGTAATCCTCGTGGGGCATGTGTGGGGAGATCTGTGGGTACCTGTGTGGCGGCGGGATGTCTGGGCGGCTAGGCGGCTTGCGCCAGTGCGCCGCGGCGAAGCGCCTCGCTGGCGGCGCGGTCCACCTCGCCGGTGTGCGGATCGACCACGACCTTGTAGTGCTCGCGCACGTATTCGGCGGACAGCTTGTGGTTCCACACGTCCTCGCGAATCCGGTCGAGATCGCGCGCCATGGGATCGCCAAAGCCACCGCCGCCGGGCTGGATATGCGTCACCACGTCGTTCCGCGCGATCGTCATGCCGACCTTGCTCGGCAGGGCGGTCACCGTGTCGCCGTGCTGGAGCAGATTGCGGGCCGGGCTCGACGGTTCGCCGCCGGCAAGGCCATACGGCGAGAACTTCATGCGGTCCGCACGCAGCTGGAGCTGTGCGTCCGGCGCGAGCACGCGATAGCTGCGGCGAATGCCGAGCCCGCCGCGGTACTGGCCGGCGCCGCACGAGTCTTCGACCAGCTCGTATGCCTCCACGCGCACGGGATGCTGAGCTTCCAGCGTCTCCACGGGCGTATTCGACAGGTTCTGCGATGCATTGGTGATGGCCTCGATGCCATCGCTCGCGGGGCGGCCGCCCCATGCGCCGCAGATCATATCGACGATGATGTAGGGCTTGCCTTCGTCGCTCTTGCCGGACAGGCAGACGACCGTATTCCCGCCTTCGCCCGCGGCCGGAATGCGGTGCGGTACCACTTGCGCGAGTGCGCCGAGCATCGCATCGAACACGCGGTAGCCGGTCAGGGCGCGCGCCGCCACGGCGCTCGGGGGCAGGGGATTGAGCACCGAGCCTTCGGGCACGTGCACGTCGATGCAGCGGAACACGCCCGCATTGTTCGGCACGTCGCCGAGCAGCGCGCAGCGCACGCTGAGGTACGTGCAGGACTTGGTGTAAGACAGCGTCGAGTTGATCGCCGCGCGCACCTGCGGCGCGGAGCCCGTGTAGTCCGCCGACACGTGATCGTCGTGCACGGTCAGGGCCACTTCGATGCGGATCGGCTCGGGCGAGATGCCGTCGTCGTCGATGTAGTCGACGAAGCGGAACGTGCCCTTCGGCCATTTGCGAATCTCCTCGCGCGTGAGGCGCTCCGCGTAGTCGAGCAGTTCGTTGAGGTAGGCGCGGGAATCGTCGCGGCCGTAGCGGTCGAACAGCGCGGTGAGCTCGCGCACGCCGATCTGCGAGGCCGCGTATTGCGCCTTGAGGTCGCCGAGCACGCGGTCGGGCACGCGGACGTTCTGCGCGATGATGCGCTCGAGCGTCTCGTTTACCTTGCCCGCTTCATAAAGCTTGAGCACGGGGATGCGCAGGCCTTCCTGGTAGATTTCCGTGGAATCGCTCGCGTTCGATCCCGGCACGCGGCCGCCGACGTCGGTGTGGTGACAGATCACCACGCAATAGCCCTCGAGCTCGCCACGATAGAAGAACGGCACGAACATGAAGATGTCCGGCAGATGCATGCCACCCTCGTAAGGATCGTTCACGACGATCGCATCGCCGGGCTGCAGCGTATCGCCGTAGCGTTGCCGCACGGCGGCCATCGCTTCGGGAATCGCGCCAAGGTGCAATGCGATGGTCTTGGCCTGCGCGACCATGCGGCCATGGCGGTCGCAGATCGCGGCGGAGTAATCCATCACGTCCTTGACGATCTCCGAGCGCGCGGTCCGGATCACCGTGTAGGCGACCTCGTCCACGATGGCGTCCATCGCGTTCTTGACGACCGCGAAGGTCACGGGGTCGAACTGGGTCGGGGGATTCATGCTTGCTCCTGGGCGATGTCGATGATGATGTTGCCGATCTTGTCCGCGCGAGCGGAGGCGCCGGGCGGGACGACGATCGTGGTGTCGTAGGACTCGATGATCAGCGGGCCGTGGCGCGGCACCTCGGAGATGGCCGCGCGCGGCACCAGTTGCGTTTCGCACGGCGGCTGGTCGCGCTCGAAGCTGACCTGGCGCGTACCCGTGACACCCTGCAGCGCACTGGCATCGACGCGGATATCGTTGAACTTCAGTCGCTGGTCGCTGCGGCCGTACGCGCTCAGGCGCACGTTGACGAGTTCCAGCGGTTCGTCGTTGCTGTAGCCGAACGTCTGCCGGTACTGGCTGGCGAAGTCCTCGATCAGCGCGGCCATGGCGGTGGCGTCGATCGTCTGGCCGGCGCCCACGCGCAGCGGGATGGTCAGCTCCGAACTTTGGCCCAGGTAGCGCAGGTCCAGCCCCACGGCGATCTCCACGGCATCCGCCGGATAGCCCTCCTGCGCGAGCACCGATAGTCCCTGCACGCGCAGTGCTTCGATGGCCGTGCCGATGATGGTCGCGTCGCAGTCCGCGAGCGGGCGCAGCACGGCCTTGACGAAGTTGTGCTCCGCGTCGGCGCCGAGCATACCGGCCGAGCAGAATACGCCGGCCATCACGGGCGCGATCACGCGGCGGATGCCCAGCAGTCGGGCCACATCCACCGCATGGAGCGGACCGCCGCCGCCGAAGGCGATCATCGTCATATCGCGCGGGTCGCGGCCGCGTTCGACCGTGACGGCGCGCAGCGCGCGCGCCATGCTGACGTTGGCCACATGGCGGATGCCGTGCGCGGCGGCCAGCGTGTCCAGGCCGAGCGGCTCGCCGATATGCGTATCGATCGCGCGCCGCGACTGTTCCGGATCGACCTGCAGGCTGCCGCCCGCGAGCGCGACGGGGTTCAGAAAGCCCAGTGCCATGTTCGCGTCGGTCACGGTCGGTCGGCCGTTGCCGCGCCCATAGCACGCGGGTCCGGGATTCGCGCCGGCAGATTCGGGACCGACACAGAGCAGGCCGCCCGCGTCGATGCCGGCCAGCGACCCGCCACCCGCGCCGACTTCCGCGATATCGATGGCCGGCACCTTGAGCACATAGCCACCGCCCTTGACGAAGCGGCTCGGCGCGCTGATCCCGTCGCGGAATTCGTATTCGTTCGTCAGCGACGGCACGCCGCCGGTAATGATCGATGCCTTGGCGGTCGTGCCGCCCATGTCGAATACGATCAGATCGCTGCCGCCGCTGAGCGCGCCGATCTGGGCCGCGCCGGCCACGCCACCCGCCGGGCCGGAGGCCACCGCGAACACGGGCTTGTCGCTGGCGCTATCGACGCCCATCATGCCGCCGTTGGAGGCCATGACCTGCAGGGATGCGGTCACGCCCATGCGGCCGAGATCGGCTTTCAGGCGGCGCAGATACGTGCGCATGGCCGGAAGGATGTAGGCGTTGACCACCGTGGTGCTCGTGCGCTCGTACTCCTTGATCTCGGGCAGCACGTCGCACGACGCGGTGACGAGCAGGCCCGGAAACTCCCGTTCGAGGCGCGCCTTCGTCTCCAGCTCGTGCACCGGGTTGATATAGCTGTTGAGGAAACAGACCGCGAGCGCTTCCACGCCTTCCTCGACGAGGCCGCGCGCAATGGTGAGCACTTCGTCGATATTCAGCGGCACGACGATATTGCCGCGCGCATCGATGCGCTCGGTGACGCCGCGGCGATATCGCCGCGCGGCGAGGGGCTGCGGCTTCTGCCAGCCGAGGTCGAACATCGTGGGGGTACGGATGCGGCCGATCTCGAGAATGTCGCGAAAGCCGGCCGTGGTCAGCACGCCGGTGCGCGCGCCGACCTTCTGCAGGATCGTATTGGAGGCGGTGGTGGTGCCGTGGACGATCTCGGTGATGTCGCCCGGCGCGATGCCCGACTGCTCGATCAACGCCTTGAGCCCGGTGACGATCGCCTCGCCGAGGTCGTGCGGGGTGGTGGACGTCTTGTTCACGAAAAGCCGGCCGTCCGGCAATGCCAGAACGATGTCCGTAAAGGTCCCGCCGATGTCGCACCCGACCCGGGCGCCAGCGCTGCTGCCTGATTGCATTGTCCAACTCCAAGGGAAAGGAGATCCCGACGACCGGTGCCGGCACCCCGTTATTAACTAACTAGTCAGTACAATAGAGGGCGAAATGCGAGATGCCAACCCGGGTTTTTACGGAGCACCACGATGGCGCGGAAACCGGCTCCAGTGGCGGGTTACTGGCATCCTTGCAGTGCAGCCAAAGCCGTGTAAACTAACTAACTGGTTAGGTTTGCACCAGCATGGCGACCGGCACTACAACGAGCGAAGGGAAAGGCAAGGCATATGCCAGCAACGAGAACTAGCGGACAGGCAGGCGGAAAACCCAAACCGCGCGACGCGGCGGCCACGCGGGAGAAGATCCTGCAGATGGCGGCAAAGGAGTTCGCGTCGAAGGGCTACGACGGCGCGCGCGTGGACAGCATCGTGGCGCGCAGCAAGATCAGCAAGAACCTCGTCTATCACTACTTCGAAAGCAAGGAGGCGCTCTTTATCGAGGTCATGGAGCGCGCGTATTCGGCGATGCGCGAGCGGCAGAACCAGTTCGGCGAGCTCGGCGACCATCCCGTGGAAGACATGCGGACGCTGATCGTCCAGACGATCCGCCATTTCATCGACCATCCCGAGTTTATCCAGCTGCTGAGTACGGAGAACCTGTACAAGGCCGAGCACATCCGCAAGTCGAAGGTGATACCGGCGATGTTCAATCCGCTGCGGAGCGCGCTCGCGCAGATCCTCGAGCGCGGCAAGGCGCAGGGCTTGTTTCGTCCCGATGCGGACTGGGTCGATCTCTACGTGTCGATCTCGGGCCTCGGCTCGTATTCCATCTCGAACCGCTACACGCTGTCGTTCGTGCTCGACGTGGACCTCGGCGCCAAAGAGCGCGTCGAGGCCCGGCTGCGGCACGTGTGCGATATGGTGATGACCTATCTCTGCAATTTCGAGGGGTCGAAGTTCGATCGCCATGCCCCGGCCGATCGCGCGTTGGCGGTTACGCGCCGATGACGGTCTTGGCGTAGATCGCGCGCGCCATCTCGACCACGTTCACGCTGACCTGCACGCTCTGGCCATCGCCCGTGCGGATCGCTTCGGCGATGGCGTCGCAGACGATCTGACCCAGTTGCCGGCGCGTGGCCTGGTCGCGGCCGTCGAGGACGGAGAGGGTGGCATGCACGAACGCGCGATCGGCCACATCGGTGCCCTGGCGGTACACGTCCAGCGTGATGCAGCGCGACTTGATGTCCGGTTCCTCGAATTGGCCACTGGCGAGCAGCGCCGCGTTGGCTTCGTCGAGCAGCTCTTCCTGCGAGCAGTTGAGGCGGGTGTTCTCGGTGAGTTCGATAACGAGGTGCGGCATGATAGCGTCCGTGGCGCAGAGGTTTGCAGTAGGGGATGATACCCGGCCCTGTCGCGTCCCGATCGGGTCCCTATCGCGTCCCGAGCGCGGCCTCGATCCGGCCGATGCGATCGTGCAGATGCGGCCGCACCGCGTCCAGCAGATGCGCGGGCGGCACGATCGCATTCGGGCCGCTGCAGCTCAGCGTCATCGGCGGCAGCGACGGCCCCGGCCGGAAGGCCAGTGCGATTGAGTTGATATCGGGCAGCCATTCGCCGAACGACGTCGTGCACCCGAGCCGCTGTTTCTCTTCCCGCGCGCGCACGAGCACGTCGTCGGCCTGCGCGGCGCTCGCGCGATCGTCCGCGCGGAACGCGGCCAGCGCCTGCCGCTGCTCGACCGGCGTGAGCGCCATCAGATAGGCGCGGCCCGCGGCCGTGGTCAGGCCCGACACGCGGCTCCCCACGTTCACGCGCAGCGTCAGATAGGACTCCGCATGGCAGTTCTCGTAGATCAGCATGCGGCCGCGATCGCGCACGATCAGCGACGCCACGCCCTGCGACAGATCCGCCAGCTCCTGCATGAACGGACGCACCACGGACAGCACATCGGTGCCTTCGCGCGCGACCGGCGCCATGCCCAGCGCGGAACTGCCAAGCCGGTAGCGCACGGGATCGGTCAGCGCCTGCAGATAGCCAAGCTCGGTGAGCGTATGCGTGAGGCGCGAGATCGTGGACTTGGGCAGCCCGCAGCGCTGCGCGAGCTCCGCATTGCCAAGCTCCACGTCGAACGCGCGAAAGCACGCGAGCACGTCGAGCCCACGCGCGAGTGCGGTGACAAAGTGCCGGTCTTCCTTGCGCGTGCCCTCGCGGGGCCGGTCCGCATTGCTGTCGATGGCGTTCATGCTGTCGTCCTCGTGGTGGTATCGCCAAGCGCCTCGCGCAGCTTCGCCTTCAGGATCTTGCCCGACGGCGCGGCCGGCAATTGCGCCATCACGCGAATTTCCGCGGGCAGCTTGTACGGCGACAGCCGTTCGCGCAGGAACGTGCGCAGCTCTGCCTGATCGAGGGTCATGCCCGCGCGCACCTCGATAAAGGCGATGACCTCCTCGTTGCCTTCCACGGCGCGCCCCACCACGGCCGACTGGAGCACGGCCGGATGCGCGTTGATCGACTGCTCGACTTCTTCGGGATACACGTTGAAGCCCGAATGGATGATGATCTCTTTCGCGCGGCCGACGATCGACACCGCGCCGTCGGGGTCGATGCGCGCGAGGTCGCCCGTATGCAGCCAGCCGTCCGCATCGATGGCGGCGGCGGTCAGGTCGGGGCGGCGATAGTAGCCTTTCATCACGTTGGGGCCGCGCACCAGCAGTTCGCCGCTGCCATCGGCCTGCACGTTGCCGAGGCGCAGTTCCACGTGCGGTACCGCGGGGCCCACCGAGCAGTCGTTGCGCGGGGACTCCACGCGCGTCTGGCACACGGTGGGCGAGGTTTCGGTCATGCCGTAGCCGTTCTGCAGCGGAATACCGAACGTTTCCTCGAAGCCGGCCTTGAGCGTGGCCGTCAGCGGCGCGCCGCCGCACTGGGCGATGCGCAGCGACGGCGTGCGAAGGGACTGGCCGTTCGCGCGGCTCCATTCGATCGTCTTGGCATACATCGCGGGCACGCCGTGCAGCACGGTCAGCGACGCTTCGCGCAGCATGCGCGCGAGTTGCTCCGGGCGGAAACGCGGTTCGTAGTAGACCGAGGCGCCGTTCGATATCGGTCCCACCAGCAGCACGGACAGTCCATAGACGTGCGAGATCGGCAGCACGCCATAGACGCGGTCGCCCGCCTGCACGCGCGCCTGCATGCGGTTGGAATAGCCGATGAACATCAGGTTCGCGTGCGTGAGCATCACGGCCTTGGACGCGCCGGTCGTGCCGGTCGTGTAGATCAGTGCGGCCACCTGGTCGGCCGCGGCTTCCGACACCGGCTCTCGCGCGGCGCCCGCGTTGAGCGGGCCGATCAGCAGCCGGCCCACGTGGGGCCATTCGGCCCATTGCGCGTTGCGCGAGAGGCCGTGTTCGCGCGCTTCGGGGAAGTCGCTATCGAGATAGAGCGTCAGCCGCGCATCGGCGTGCTCGACGATATTGCCGACCTCGCGCGGCGAGAGCCGGGCATTGACGGGCACCGACCACGCGTCGAGCTGGCTCAGCGCCAGCAGGATGACCGCGCAGCCGACGCTGTTCTCGGTCACGACGACAACACGGTCGCCGCCCTGCACGCCGAGGCTCGCGAGCGTGCGCGCGGTTTGCTGCACTGCGGCACCGAGCTCGCCAAAGCGCAGGGCGCGGTGTGCGTCCATGATCGCGATACGGTCGGGGTCGCTGGCGGCCCACGGCGCAATGGCTTCGTGCAGACGATTGAACGGGGGAACGAACGATGATGGCGAGGCCGCGTCCGGGGCGGCGGCAGGGGATGCGTGGCTGCGCATGCAGGTCTCCGATTGCTGTGCGCGGCGTGTGTCCGCCGGGCATCGATGGCGGGAATGGTCCCATCAACCGCGCGGTCCTGTCAACTGCACCGTGGAATCGGAATTCTGCTATGCAGAACTTGCGCGGCAGCGCATGAACGCCCAAATGCAAACGGGCGACGAAGAATCGTCGCCCGTTTGCGGGGTACAGCGCGATGCGGCCCGCCGGAGGCGGACCGCCGACAGCCCGTCGGATCAGTGCGCGACGGCGGTGCGCGCCTCGTCGTTCGTGGCCGGGGTGAAGCGCGACGGCGCCACGCGCGCCAGTTGCTGCAGATGACGCAGCTTGGCGCGCAGATCCGCATCGACGCGCGAATCGGGGGTGACCGTGGACGGGCAGGCGACGCCGAGGATGTCCAGCGCCTGGCGGAAGTTCTCGACGGTCAGGCCTTCGGACGGATCGACGCTGACCAGATGCTCGCGTTGCGCCGCGGACATCGACTCCGGTGCGGCGGTCGAGAGGATGACCCATGCCGAGGGGACGGCGCGCTCGCCGGTCTCGGCGTCGAAGTAGGCATCGATCTCGGCGCCATGGCCGCCTTCCACACGCGGAGTCATGCCTTCGATCTGCAGGTCCAGCTGCTGCAGGATCGCGGCGGGCGTGCCCCGGCGCCAGGCATCGGAGACGACCACACGGGCGCCGGCGATACCGAACAGTCGGCGCAGGAAGCCAAGCGCGATGGGGTCGAAGTACCTCACGTCGCGCAGCGTCCCGGTGTTGGGCATGCCGCCCAGGCGTGCCGCCGAGCGGGCCGAGTACAGGACGCCGGGGACGTCCAGCATGATGAGGCGTTCAGACATGATTTCCCTGTGTGGTCTTTCGTGTTGCGATGAGTCAAGCGTAACCGGCATTCCCGCATCCGGCGCGCCGTGGCGCGCGTCCAAGTGCAACAGTTCTGTAACTTGGTAATGGAAGACGTAAATCCCGGTTACCCCGCAATGTCATTTGTTTCGCCCCGACACAACTGCGATGTCAGGCGCCCTTCGACTTGCGGGTGGGGGTGCGGATGCCCACCCAATGTCACCCGAAACGGCCCGGCCGCGCCATCGGTTGACGCGACGTGCTCAGGGTCTTTACTAATGATGCGATCCGCCATGCGGCGCATATCGATATACGCGGAAGATGTCCGCAGCAACGCTTGTGTTTGTATTCCTGCGTTTGTCATACCGGGGTCATGTCGCGGTCATGAAATGGCGTGCCAGATTTTTCGATAAATGCCGGACTGCCATGCCACGCAATACCGCAGGTTTTCCACCGCTCCATGCGGTGTTCCAGCCGATCGTCCGGCTCCATGGAGATGCCATCCTCGGCTACGAGGCGCTGATCCGCGGCCCCGCCGGCTCGCCGCTTGCCCAGCCTGACGCCCTGTTCTGCCATGCGCGCGAGATCGGCGCGGCGTTCGCGCTCGAATGCGAGGCGGCGCGCGTGGCGCTGGCCACCTGGAGCGCGCTCGCGCTGCCGGGCAAGCTGTTTCTCAACTTCAGCGCGCAGACATTACGGACATTGTTGTGCGGTGCGGGAGAGGGCATGACCGATCTGCTGACCGTCTGCGGAGAGCCCGTCGCGCCCGAGCGCATCGTGATCGAGATCACGGAGCAGACCGCGACGGGCGATATGGCGTCGTTCGCGCGGGCGATGGCATCGCTGACCGAACGCGGCCTGCAATACGCGCTCGACGATTTCGGCACGGGCCACGCGAACCTCGACCTGCTCGTGGCGCTGAGCCCGCAGTTCGTCAAGATCGACAAGTCGCTGGTGCGTGGGATCGATGGATGCCCGCGGCGCAAGGAGATCCTGCGCGCGGTGCTGAGGATGATGCGGGCCATCGGCGGCGAGGTCATCGCGGAGGGCATCGAGGATGCCGCCGCGCTGGCTGCCGTGCGCAAGCTCGGTGTCGCGGCCGCGCAGGGCTATTACATCGGTGGGCCCGATGCCACGGGAGGCAAGGGCGCCCTTCGGTCCGGTCAGGCCGACATCAACTGCTGCACGTGGCGCGCCATGACCTGCGACGGATCGCGCGGCGCGGCGGGCACGACCGGCACGGCCACGTCTTCGGTCCGCGCGTTGTCGAGCACGTCCAGCCGGTAACCCTGCGCGTAGACCACGCTGACGGTCACGCCGTTCTCGGGCCCCAGCGCCAGCGTGCGGCGCATCCGCGAGACCAGTTGCGCCAGTGCGCGCGACAGCGGGGACAACTCCCGTCCCCAGACCACGCGCTCGATCCGGTTGTTGCTGAGCATGCAGCCTGCGTTCGCGAACATCAGCGTGGCGAGGTCGAATTCCTTCGGCGTCATCGCGATGCGCTTGCCGCGCAGCAGTGCGTAGCGGCCAGCGCTGTTCAGTTCGTACGGACCCGCGCGCACGCTCATGCCAATGCGTCCGCTCGCGGTCATCACGCGGCGGCGTAACGCCGCGATGCGGGCCAGCAGCACACGCTCGGAAGCCGGTTGCACGAGGAAGTCGTCCGCGCCGGCATCGAGCGCTTCGACCAGCGCATCGTCGCTGGAGACTTCGGACAGCATCATGATGGGAACGTCCCGCGCGCGGGCGGCGCGCACCGCGCGAATGACGTCGATGGCGGGAATGTCCGGCAGCTCTCGGTCGATCAGCAGCATGTCATAGGTGTCGTGGCTGATGCCGTGAATCAGATCGCGGCCCGTCTGGAAGACGCTGCAGCGGAAACCGGCCATCGACAGCGGGGCCTCGATTGCTTCCGGGTGGAATGCACCGCTGGTGAGCAATGCGATATTGGGGGAGGCGGTCATGCGGAAATCTCTTGAAAGACGACGAGAACTGGGGCGCGGGTGAGAAGATTCCGAGGCAGACTATCGACCGCACGGGATGCCAGCAATCAGGTAAATCTGAAATTTCCGAGATCAGACTCGGAACGTCGTACTTCTTTGAATTCGCAGGATTCGATGCGGGCTGATGCGTGGCGTGTGGGAATCGGCGCTTTTCCTATGCCAGAATAGCGATCATCGAATCCCGGCCAGTCATGGCGATTGCCGACTATGTTCCGCCTATGTTGAGTCCAAGCATCGTTGCAGCGATCGTCGCGGGCTTCCACGTCGTGGGCGTGGTTGCGGCGCTGCATGCAGTCATGACGGTGCGCACCGCGCCGGGCGCGATCGCGTGGGCGGGGTCGCTCGTGATGATGCCGTACTTCACGCTGATTCCTTACCTGATCTTCGGGCGCAGCCAGTTCGCGGGCTACGTCAACGCCCGGCGGTTCAACAACGACCGGCTGCGCGAGATCCGCCATGGCATGAGCGTGCGCGAGCGCGACGCGTTCGGCGCGCGCATCGTGCAGGAGCCCGAGCCGCTGTGCCTGCGCGCGCTGCCGCGGCTGACCGGCATGCCGTGCGTGTCCGGCAATGCGGTCCGGCTGCTCGTGAATGGCGCCGATACCTTCGCGGCGATCTTCGCGGCCATCGATGCCGCGCGCGAGGTCGTACTGGTGCAGTTCTTCATCGTGCATGACGACGCGCTCGGGCGCGAACTCCATCGTCGCCTGTGCGCGCGCGCCGCCGCGGGCGTCAAGGTCTATTTCCTCTACGACAGCATCGGCTGCCATGCGCTGGGCCGGCCGTACGTGCGCGAGTTGCAGCAGGCCGGCGTGGAAGCGCGGGCGTTCTCCACGCATCCCGGTTTCGTCAACCGGTTCCAGCTCAACTTCCGCAATCATCGCAAGCTCGTGGTCGTCGATGGCGCGTGCGCGTACGTGGGCGGCCATAACGTCGGCAACGAATACCTCGGCACGCGTCCGCCCCTCGCGCCGTGGCGCGATACCCATATCGAGATCCGCGGCGCGGCGGTGCTCGGCCTGCAGATGGCCTTCGCTGAGGACTGGTACTGGGCCGCGCGCGAGGTTCCGCATCTGCTGCAGCCGCCGGCGGCGGCCGCGGGCAACATGCTGTGCCAGATCGTGCCGAGCGGTCCGGCCGACAATCAGGAAACGTGCTCGCTGTTCTTCGTCGAGGCCATCCAGTCCGCGCGCAAGCGGGTGTGGATCACGTCGCCGTACTTCGTGCCCGACGAGGCCGTGTTCGCGATGCTGCGGCTCGCGGTGCTGCGCGGCGTGGACGTGCGCATCCTCATTCCGGCGCGGCCCGACCACCTCGTGGTGTTTGCCGCCTCCACCATCTACGCGTACCAGGCCATCTGCGCCGGCGTGAAGATCTTCCGTTATCAGCCGGGCTTCCTGCATCAGAAGGTGATCCTCGTCGATGACGAGGCCGCGGCGGTCGGTACGGCCAACCTCGACAACCGCTCGTTCCGGCTCAACTTCGAAATGATGGTGATGACCGCGGACCATGGGTTTGCCGCCGACGTCGCGCGCATGCTCGAAGCCGATTTCGCGCAGGCCAGGCCCGTGGGGCGCGACGAATTTCTCGGCTCGCCCGCGCTGCTGCGCGTCGCCATGCACGTCGCCAAGCTGTTTGCACCGATCCTCTGACGCCCTCTTTGACGCCCTCCCTGACGCCGTCCATCCGCCCCGATGGAGCGTCCCATCCGACGCTTCTGGCGTCCCTTGTGTACACTGTCTACTATTAACCTGATTGTCACAAATGGCGCTCGCATGGGAGGCGACATGACCCGCAACACCCCGACGGTGGCCGAAGCCCCGCCGGTGCCCACGACCCGAAGCACCTACCGGCACGGCGATCTGCGCCGCGCGCTGCTCGAGGCCGGTATCGATCTCGCCCAGGCGGGCGGACCCGATGCCATCGTGCTGCGCGAGGCCACACGGCGCGCGGGGGTCGTACCCAATGCCGCGTATCGCCACTTCGCGAACCGGCAGGACCTGCTGGAGGCCGTGCGCGCGGCCGCGCTGTCGCGGCTGGCGATGGAGATGGAAGCGGCCATGGCGGCCGATCTGGCCGCGGTGCCGGCCGATGCCGATGCGGCCACGCGCGCCCGCGCGACACTGCGTGCCGTGGGACGCGGCTATCTGCGCTATGCATTGCGGGAGACCGGATTGTTCCGCACGGCATTCTCGGTGCGGGAGCAGGTGCAGCAGGTCGAGCACGAGGCCGACCCGGCGAAGGCGGGCAACAGCGGGCTGAACCCGTTCCAGCTGCTATCGGCTGCGCTCGATGGCCTTGTCACGGCGGGACTGCTGGCCAGCGATCGTCGCCCCGGGGCCGAATACCTGGCGTGGGCGGCCGTGCATGGGCTGGCCATGCTCGCGCTCGACGGTCCGCTGCACGGCCGGCCGGCCAGTCAGATCGATGCGCTGTCCCAGCGGCTGCTGGAGATGGTGGAGCAGGGGCTCTGAGATAAATCATCCGAACATCGGATATCTACGAAACTTACTTGTCTAACGTTTGTTGGTGCGCGGCACCGGCGCTCCCACTGGACCCCCTTTGGGGAGCGTTCATCAGTGGGAGGCGACGATGCGAAACATGCGTGGATGGTGGCGGGTCACGGCTGCCGGCGGCGCGTTGATGCTGAGCGGTTGCGTCGCCTATCCGGACTACTACGGCTACAACAGCTATTACGGAAGCTATCCGGGGTACGTGTCTTCCGGCACGGTGGACGCCGCGGGCTATCCATCGGGGTATTACGGCAGCTACGGCACGACCTACACATACTACGGTGGATACCCTTACGCGTCGTATCCCGTGTATCCGGCCTATTACCCGTACTGGTACGGGCCGCGCTACGGCTATGGCGCGTACTACGGCAGCGTGCGGTTCGGGTGGGGCGGCGGCTACCACGGGTACTACGGCGGCTATCGCGGGTACTACGGCGGGTATGGGCGCGGGTATTACGGCGGCTATCACGGCGGCTATCACGGCGGATACCGTGGCGGCTATGGCGGCACCTATGGCGGCGGGTATCGCGGTGGCTACCGGGGCGGGTACGGCGCGTCGCGCGGCGGCGGCGGTCGCGGACGGTGACGCTTCAATGGCAGACTTTTCGCGTCGGCACTACCATCGGCATTACGGACGCCCGTCCGCCGGAGATCGTTCGCCATGACCCAAGCCAGAAAGCCCGCCAAGTCGACTGACAAGCCCGACAAGCGCGATCAGGACGCAAAGCTCGAGGACGAGCTCGACGAAGCGCTGGAAGACACGTTTCCCGCGAGCGATCCGATTGCGGTCGATCCGAAGCCGGACCGTGCGCCCCCCAAACCGGAGAAGCGCAAGCCCGGCCAGGCGCATTGATCAGGGCAACTGCCGCAGCTGCCCGATCACGGACATCAGGCGTCCGTGTGCCACGGTCACCGCGGTCTCGTCCTGCAGCGCTTCCTGATAGCGTTTGCGAAAGCCCGCGTCGCCACGCTCGCTGAAGAGCTTCTGCGCCGCGCCGGCTACCGCGCGGCACGTGTCGTCGTGATGCTCCACGCCCTCGAGTTCTTCGTCGATCTCGATGATCAGCCGCGACAGCGGATCGAGCCAGCGGAAGAACGACTCTTCCGTGACGAGTTGCACGAACTGGCCGGCTGGTATCGGACCGTGCACGCGTTCATATTGGCCACGATCGTAGCCGATGACTTCCTTATGCACCTGGAGCAATGCCGCGCGCAGGGCGCGCAAGCCCAGTTTGCGGGTTTCCTGGGTGGCAAGGAACTGTTCACTGGTCATCCCGTCTCCACTTTCCTTTGTCGAGGGCAGGCACGTCTCGATGTGTTACCTCCCGGCCGCGCGCATACCGCACACGCTGCCACCTGTCCCCTATCTTTTTCGAAATGGCTATTCTGACGCGCGCGTCAGGCCACTCGCGACGCGCACGTTGCGTAAGGCAGTATAGGCAGCGGGCCATGGACGGACAAAGCGTGACCGCCTAGCGAAATACCCGTATTGCGGCGCGCAGCGCGGCAATGCAGGCGACGTAGGACGCATCGAGGGATGCATCGACGGGGCATCGAATGGGCCGGCTACAGGGTTGCACTAGTTGCGCGGCGCGGCGATCAGGTGCAGCACTGCGCGCAGCGGCAGGTGATCGGAAGCCACGCGGGCAAGCGGCGTGGCATGACGATTCACGGAGACGAGATGCGCGCGGGGCGAGGTCCAGATGCGATCGAGCGCGAGCATCGGCCAGCGCGACGGGAACGTCGACACATGCGGCGTGCGCTGAAAGTACGCATGGAGCCAGCGCAACGGGCGGCCCCACAGAAACCATTCGTTGACGTCGCCGAGCAGCAGCGTCGGTTGCGCGGGCATTTCCGCGAGCGCGGTCAGCAAGCGCTGCACCTGCCAGCGGCGTTCGCTTGGACGCAGGCCGAGGTGGGTGGCAATCACGCGCAGCGTAAAGCGTTCGTCCTCGCCGGGGTCTTCCGTGTGGCACGACAGCAGTGCATCGATGGCGCCGCGCGGTTCGCGGCCCTTTACGCTGAGGTCGATATGGCGCACGCGCAGTGGCGGATAGCGCGTGAGCAGGGCATTGCCGTAATCGCCGTCCGCGCGTACGAGCGTGGGGCCGGGAATCGCGTGATGGCCGCTGTGCTTCGACAGAAACCGCAACATGTCGAAGCCCGTGGCGCGCGTCTCCACTTCCTGCAGCGCGACGATATCGGCGGACAGTTCCTGCAGCACGTCGGCAATGCGGTTCGGCACGAAGTGACCGTCGGTGCCGACACCGCCGTGGATGTTGTAGCTGGCTACCGTCGTATGCGCATGAGGGGTGTGAGGGGCATGGGGTGCCGCGTTCATGTCATGCGCGGCCCATGCGTTGTCGGGCCGAGGGGGCGGGGGGCCGGTGACGCGTGGACGAATCGCCGGAGCCCGTCGCCTGCGCCTGGGCTTCGCGGCGGCGCTTCCGCCGGCGCAGCAACAGCATGACCGAGGCCGGAACCAGCAGCACCGCGAGTACGAGCGCGAACGTGAGCGGGCCGGGATTGCGCGCGGCCGCCGCGATGCGATCGACGAGCGAGGCGGAGATGACGATGCCCGGCGTCATGCCGATCATCGTGCCGAGCAGGCAGTCGCGCAAGCGGATGCGCGACGCGCCGACGACGAGGTTGACCAGCGTGAACGGCGCCACGGGAACGAGCCGCATGACGACCATCGCGAGAATGCCATGTTCGCCCACCTGCTCGCTCAGACGATTCAAACGGTTGCCGCCGAAGCGGCGCACCGCGTTGCGGCCGAGCATCCGCCCGATGCCATAGCCGGTGGCAGCGCTCAGCACGGTGCCGCATAGCGCGAGCGCACCCCCGTAGAGCGGACCGAAAACGACGACCGTCACCACGATCAGCACCGTGACGGGCATCAGCACGAGGCCGCCGAGCACGTAGGCGGCCATCATCGCGAGCGGGGCGAACGGCATGTCGTCGACGCGCTGGACCAGTGCGAGCACGGCGCGGAAGTCCGCCCATTCGCGCAGCGGCGTATAGCGCCACGCGAACGCGAGGCCGGCCAGCACGACGAGCAGCAGCACGAGCATGCCGACGCGGCCAACCACGCGCGGGCGCGCCTCGTGGCTCACGAATTGCTCGACCAGTTGCTCGCTGTCGATCGGCTCCATGGGATCGAGCAGATCGGCGGAAGGCGAGACCGCGTCGAGGTCGTCGGGCACCTCGGGCGAGAACGGTTCCAGCGTGCGGCCTTCGCGACGATGCAGCAGCGCGCAGGTTGCGAGCAATCGTCCCGTCTGGCGATAGGCGAGGTCGAACTCGCGCGGCGTGACGGCGAGGTGTTCGCACAGCAGGCGGTCGCGCATCGCGCGGATGGCGGCGGCAATGCGCGCGTCGCCGGCCGCTTCGAGCACGATGTTGCATTCGGTGTCGAGGCCGAACGAGCGGTTGCTGAGGTTCGCGGAGCCGATGGTCAGCAGCGTGTCATCGACGACCATGACCTTGCTGTGCACGTTCACGCAGTCTTCGCCAAGGCCCGGTACCTGCGGGCAGAACAACGCAAAGCGATTCTCGCGGTCCGCGGCGCGCAACTTGCGGTGTAGTCGCGCGCGCAGCACGCCCATGCTGTGTTCCTCGAGCCAGCCGCTCTCCACGCGGCGCGAGACCAGCGCGATATCGGGGCCGCCTTCCTCTTCCAGCCGCTCGCCTAGCGCGTCGGCGATCAGGCCAGAGCTGAAGTACTGGTTCTCCAGATAGAGGTTGTCGCGCGCGGCGGCGATGGCATCCAGATGCAGCGCGCGGATTTCCGCGATGCCGGGGTGGTCTTCCGTCGGCGGCTCGGTGCGGCTGATGCCGAGGTCGATGTCCGTGATGTCGGGCGTCACGCTGAGCGGCCACGCGTCCTCGAGCTGGCGGTCCGCCGGGCCCGGCGTGCGGGGCTGGCGGCCCGTGGCCCTGCGCCAGCGTTCGGCCGCGAGGTCGCCCATCGCGGCGGCGGCGGCGCCGTCGAACACGCACTGCACATCGTGGAAGGGCGCGTAGGGCTTGCCGTCGGGATCCTTCCGCAGCGGGTCGTCCGCCATATGGTGATGGCGGTCCCAGCGGCGGATGGTGAGGTCGAGGCCGCCCGCGAAGGCGACCTGATGGTCGATCACGACCACCTTCTGGTGATGCGAGGCGCCGGGCGGATGATTGCCGTCGAGCTGGAACGACAGGCGGCGATGCGCCTGCCAGTGGGCCTGCGCGGCGGGTAGCCACTCGCGCTCCAGCGCGAACACCATCGAGAAGTCCCAGCTCAGGACGTAGACGCGAAGGCCGGGACGGCGGCGCGCAAGCTCGTTGAGGAAATCCCTGAGGGCGGCCGGATAGCCGTCGCTGCTGCCGCCGGGCTCGAGCACCATGCGGCTGTCGATGTCCCAGCCGAGGATAAAGACGGTATGGCGGGCGTGGAGCAGCGCTTCCCGCAGCGCCGAGAAGTACGCTTCGCCATCGACGAGCATGGCGAAGCGATCACTGTGTTCGCGGCGCCAGCAGTTGTGGCCGGGCTTGAGGATGGGGGCAGGGGCGGTTGTCATGGCAACCGCACGCAGCGCAATATCCGGACCCGGGTTGGAACCCGCATGCCTGTGTGGCGCGAACGATTCCCGGGTTGTGCGCTTTACCGTCCTTTGTAAAAGTTGCTGCCTCCTAGCTGGCCGCGCGTTCGATCGGTTCGTTGCCCGGCACCGGGAAATTCTCCACGCGCAGCGTCTGCGGCATCGACAGCGAGATATTGGCCGCGCGCAGGCGCTTGAGGATCTCGAACAGCAGGTCGCTCTTGGTATTCCCCGTCACCCGCGGACTGCTCACATACCCGGTCACGCTCAGCGTGATCCCGTTTGGTGCAAGCTGATTGAACGTGACCGACGGCGGCGGCATGTCGAGAATGCTCTCGTTGTCGCGATACGCCTCCAGCAGCAGGTCGCGTACTTCTTCGGGGTCCGTATTGAGCGGGAAGGTCAGCTGCAGCGTGGCCACGCCCTGCGTGCTGTTGCTCATGGTGACGTTGCGCACGTTCTGCGAAATCAGCTGCGAGTTGGGCACGATCATCGTAGAGCGGTCGCCGAGCTGGATCTCCGTGGCGCGCACGTTGATCCGGCGGATATCGCCTTCCACACCGCCGATGCTGACCATGTCGCCCACCTTGACCGGCCGCTCCGTCAGCAGGATCAAACCCGACACGAAGTTCTTGACGATCTCCTGCAGGCCGAAGCCGATGCCCACCGACAGCGCGCTGACGATCCACGCCAGGTTTTCCCATCGCACGCCGAGCAGCGAGAGGACCAACAGCACCAGCAGCACGTAGCCGACGTTGCTGAACAGCGTGATGAGCGACGCCCGCAGCCCCGGGTCCATGCCGAGCTTCGGCAGCATCTCGGCATCGAGCCACCGCCGTACCGAGCGCAGCAGCCACACGCCGACCGTCATCGCGATGATGGCGTTGAGAATGCGGTCCGGCATGATGTTGAGGCTGCGCAGCCGCTCGCCGCCCAGCACGCGCAGCACGCTATCGACGAGCTCGGCCGGCGTGGTGCCGAAACCGCCGGTCATCAGCGCGATGGCGGCGACGATCAGCAGCAGGCTGACCCCGATACCGGACAGCACGGTAGACGTCTGCTCGAGGTGATGGTCGCCCACGCCGAACAGCTGCTTGATCAGGCGCCCGCTCGCATACTGCGGGGAGAACAGGCTCTCGCAGATATCGCGCGTGAGCTGCGTGAGCAGATAGAAGCTGCACAGCACGATATCGAACCAGACCAGTTCGTACGTGAGAAAGCGCGCCACGGTGATATAGCCGACGAGCAGCGCGCCGAGCGAGATCACCGTGGCGAGCGTGACGGCCGCATGGATCAGCCCGGCCAGCGTCGCGCGCGCCTCGGGTTGTTCGCCCGCCGCGGCGAGTTCCGTGCGCACGCGGTTGGCGCGCAGCAGCGCGGCACCGATGACCACGACCACGACCAGCGACACGAGGCCGCGGCCCAGCAGCGTGAACGGCACGCTGGTATCGACGGTGCGGTTGAGCTGCTCGAGCGTGCCGGCCACCAGCAGCAGGCCGGCGAGGATGGACGGGAACGGGCGCATCGCGATGGCCACGCCGTCGGCCAGCGCGGGCAGCCGCCATGACGGATGCCGCGTGCACAGCAACGCGCGGCCCAGCCCCGCGATCAGCGCGCTGGTCATCATGAGCTTGGCCATCTCGCTGAGCAGCCCCTCGAGATCGGGCGGCGGCTCGTAGAGGCGCGTAAACGCGATATAGACCAGATGCACGGCGATCGCCGTGGTGACCACGGTCGTCAGCGCCGTGCCGAGGGCGAGCGCGCTGCGCCGCAGACGCGTCGCGGGCAGGAACGTCAGGCAGTACCACGCGACGCCGCGTTCCAGCAGGCGGCGGCCGAGCGTCCACAGCAGGCCCGCGAACACGAGCAGCAGCACGGTGCCCGTGCGCGCGCCCGGTTGCCAGGCGAGCTGGCCCATCGGCACGACCTGATCGAGGAACGCGTCGAAGCGGCGGCGGTCCTCGTCGGCCGGATCGAACAGCGGTGCCCAGAAATGCGGGTTGAGAATGCTCTCCGAGCGCAGCGCGAGCTGGTCCTTGAGGCGGCTGCGCTTGAGCTTGTCCAACTGGTCGTTGAGGTGCGCGATGTTGTCGCGCGACTCGGCGGCCTGCTTGAGGGCGGCGTCCAGCTGGGCCTTGCGCGCATTGAGATCGGCGCGCTTGCGCACCACCGCGGCGGCTTCCGGTGTGGTGCCGGCTGCAGGCGGAGGACCCAGCACGTCGAGCTGCGCCTGGAGTTCGGCGACGCGTGGGGTCAGCGCGGCGGTCAGCTTGTCGACGTCCGCATTGAGGTCCTGCAGCGCGTCGTCGAGTCCCCCGAGCTTGGTCTTGCCATCGGGGGCCGAGGCCTGTTGCTTGATGCGGTCCTGCGCGGTCTGCAGGCGTTTGAGTTCGGCGACGATGTCGCTTTGGGACAGCACTTGCGCTTGCGGCGCACTGGCATCCGTTCCACCTTCGGCCGCGATCGCAATCGGGGGCGCGAGATGACACAGAGCAATCAGCACGAGGTTCAGCGCAAATTTCGAGAATTTGCTCATTGCGGAATCGCGTGGATGTCTGGGCGGAGAGCAGGGTGCTCCCCACGAACGGGGGGATTATACGCAATGCGGTTGCATCACTCGGGCCGAACGGGCTTCGGCGCGATCTTTTCCGCCATGAACTTGCGTGTGAGCACGGCCACGTCGTCGAGGCGGGTGTCCATGAGGAAGTGTCCGCCGTCGAGAATGCGGATGGACGCGTCTGGCAGATCGCGCCGGAACGCGCGCGCGCCGGCCTCGGTGAAGGTCGTATCGTAGCGGCCCCACAACACCAGCGTGGGCGGCTGCCGCTGGCGCAGCCACGTCTGCCACTGCGGGTAGCGGTAGAGGTTGTCGCGATAGTCGAACGCGAGGTCGGTCTGGATATCGATGGCGCCCGGCCGGCGCAGGAAGGCGAGCTCGTCGATCCACAGGTCGGGGTTGTAGGCTTCCGCGTCGGGATCGGCGCCGACGTGCCGGCCACGGGCGGCCGCAAACGACAGCAGCGCCGCGCGCACGTCCTGTTCGTATGCGCCGCGGTTGGTCCAGTAGCGCTGCCGCGCCTCCCATGCGGGCGCGAGCCCTTCCGCGTAGACGTTGCCGTTCTGGAAGATCGTGCCGAGCACCGCGTTGGGGCGCGCGAGCGCCATGCGCATGCCGACCGGCGCGCCGTCTCCCTGCATGAACAGCACGTAGCGGTTCAGCTTCAGCGCATCGGTAAAGCCGAGCATGACGCTGGCCAGCCGGTCGTACGAGTAGCGGAGCTGGTTCGCCGGCGGCGCGGCGCTGTTGCCGAAGCCGGGGTAGTCGGGTGCGATCAGGTGATAGGCGTCGCCCAGCGCGCGCAGCAGGCCATCGTACATGCGCGACGACGACGGCAGGCCATGAAGCAGCAACAGGGTGGGGCGGTCGGGCGAACCGGCCTCGCGGTAGGCGATGCTGATGCCATCGACGGTAATGGACCGGTAGGCCACCGGCGCGCCGACGGCGCTGCCGGCGCACCACAGGAGCGCGCACAGGACGATGAAACGAAGATGTGCGCGCATAAGCGGGCGATGGGACGGATATCGAAGTAATACCCCCGCCGGGGTCGGGCAGGACCCCGGCACGGGCAGGCGCTATCGTAATGGCGGCCTTATGGGCCACACATGACGTCGTCATGCTTACAACACCAACGGTCGTTCGATTTGATCAGGAATCGTGCTGCGGAAGAATGGGCGGCGATGGCCGATGAATGCCATCCTTCGGCGGGGTGGCTGATTCGGCGCATTTCTGTTAGAAACACGCCGCGATGGTCGAATTCCGTGTTGGGTGTTTATGCAAACGTTGCAAGTCAGGGACTGTCTCGATCCCTCCGCCCGTCGGGTACGCGTCGATGAGCGATATCGAGACCTGGCAGAAGCCGATGTCGAAGGCATGCGGGCGTTTGCGGTATTCGCGGAGAACGGTGGCTTTGCCGGTCTGGTGACCGACCGCCAGGCCACGCTGTTTCCGTCGCGCCGCTTTGGCGACCTGCTCGCCCGCAGGCAGGGCGAGGCGTTGCGTCCCGACGACGATGCCGTACGCGCGCTGCATCGCATGCGCGTGGCCGTGCAGGCCCACCTGCCCGTGATCGAGCCCGATGGTACCTATCTGGGCGTGATCTCCGTGCAAAGCGTGCTCGCGGAGCTCGTGCGCCGCGCCGAGATCTACCGGCAGGAGCGCGAGGTCCTCGTGGAGCAACTGGAAGCCGAGCGCGAGAGCCTGCGCGCCCAGTACCTGCATCTGGCGTACTACGACAGCCTGACGGGCCTGCCGAACCGGCAGCTGTTCCAGGAGCGGCTCAACCATGCGATTGTCCAGTCTTCGCGGCGCGGCACCGAGTTCTCGCTGCTGTTTCTCGACCTGAACCGCTTCAAGGACGTCAACGACACGCTGGGCCATTCCTTTGGCGACCGGCTGCTCAAGGTCGTGGCCGAACGTTTCAGCAAGCTCGTGAGCGAGACCGATCTCGTGGCGCGGCTCGGCGGCGACGAATTCACGTTCATCCTTCACGACACCGGCGATGTGGACACCGTCAATGCCACCGCGCGGCGCATCTTCGACGAGCTGGCCGAACCCATCGCGCTCGATGGCATCCAGAGCTATGTATCCGCGAGCATCGGTGTCAGCCGCTATCCGGCCGATGGCGTGACCGCCGAAGCGCTGGTGATGAACGCGGACGCCGCCATGTATCGCGCGAAGGAAGACGGCATCGGTGCCTGCCATTTCTTTTCGCCGAAGCTGCACGACCGCATGCTGAACCGCCTCGATATCTCCAACGCGCTGCACCGCGCGCTCGAGCGCGAGGAGTTCTCGCTGGTGTGGCAGCCGCAGGTCTCGCTGACCTCGGGCGTGATCGTCGGCGCGGAAGTGCTGCTGCGCTGGAATCGCGACGGCGTCAAGGCCGTGTCGCCTGCCGAATTCGTGCCCATCGCCGAGGAAACCGGCATGATCGGCGCCATCGGCGACTGGGTCCTGCACGAGACGTGCCGCCATGCCTCGCGGCTCGAAGGACTGCCGCTGGCGTGCGATTTCCGCATTGCCGTGAACTTCTCGCCCATGCAGCTGCGCTGGCACAAGGAGAAGTCCGTGCTCCGCACGATCCACGAGCACGGGCTGGATTGCAGGCGCTTCAAGATCGAACTGACCGAGAACTCGCTGTTCCTCAACAAGGAAGGCATGGCCGAGTTCGTGCGCGAGCTCGGCGCTGCCGGCGTGGCGATTTCGGTCGATGACTTCGGCACGGGTTACAGCAACCTGTCGTCGCTCAAGCATCTGCCTGTGAGCGAGCTCAAGATCGACCGCTCGTTCATCCACGACATGCAGGCGTCGCATAGCGACAAGCAGCTGGTGCTCGCGATGATCGGCATGGCGCAGATGCTGGGCCTGCGCGTCGTGGCGGAAGGTGTGGAGCACCCGTGGCAGGTGGCGGTGCTCAAGGACTTCGGCTGCGATATCGGGCAGGGCTATCTGTTCAGCCGCCCGGTGGCGTTCGACGAACTGGTGCGTCGCCTGGAGGCCCCGCCGTTCGATGTGCGCGCGATGCTGTCGGCGCCCTATCCGCCGCCCGGCCAGACCGCGCTGGCCGGGGCGGCCTGAGCCCCCCTGGGTTAGCTTCCTTGCTGGGTTAGCTCGCCAGCAGCGTCACGGCCGGTGCCACATCGGCCAGCACCTGGACCGACTGCGTGCCTGCGGTCGCCGTGGCCGGCGCGGCGCCGTTGACCAGCTTGGCCATCTTGTGAAAGGTGCAGGTCAGCGCGGCGGGCGTCAGCACGACGACGGCGTAGCCCTGCGCGTCGGTGTCCGCGTACTTCAGCGTGGTGGCGTTGTTGGTCTTCAGCGTGTCGTTGAGCGTGTTGATCACGGCGCTGATCGGCGTCGTGTACACGAGCGGACGTACCGCGGCGAATGCCGGGTTGAAGTCCACCACCTGCTTCAGGAAGCTCCAGAACGAGTTGCTCGAGATGCCGGCGGACACGAGGTCGACCATGACCGGTGCCGGCGTGCCGGCATCGTGGTCGTCCATCACCACGCCCGCGAAGAACGCGTGGATGTCGCCGGTCAGCGCTACGACGTTGCCGATGGCATTCGTCTTCAGATGCGACATCAAATTGTTGCGCTCGGCATTGTAGCCATCCCACATGTCGGCGTTCAGGATGAACTGGTCGAGCAGGTTGCGCGGGGGCAGGCCCTGGTTCAGCGAGGGCGCCCATTCGGTGTCGAACTCGTTCTGGTCCAGCAGGCCCAGCGTGTTGACGAGCAGATTGCCGAGCGTGGTCCACGGCAGCGTCGGGTAGGACGCATTGCTCTTGCCGGCCGTGAGGTCTGCGGTGACGGCCGCCTTGACCGCGGCTTCCAGCGCGGTATTGCCGGTCTGGCCGCCCGCGGCGAGCAGCGAGGCGGTGATGGAGGCGATGATGCTCGCGGTGCCATCCACCTTCATGCGCAGCAGCGACACTTCATTGCCCCACAGCTTCCACTTGGTGGTGGCGCCGCTCATGGCGCTCTTCCACCAGTCGCGCTGCTTGTCGCCGAGCATCGATACCGGCGTCAGCGCGCCGCCGGCCGCGCTTTGCTTCTGCGCCGAGGCCGCGTCGAGCGCGGTCTTGGGCACGAAGTAGCGGCTGCCGATCTCGCTGCCCGCAGCCGTTTCCGGAATGATGTGGTCGGCGCGATAGAGGCGCTCGTCGGTCATCACCAGCGTGGCGAGGTCGCCGAACTGGAACTGCCGGTAGATCTGGATGTTCTGGAACGACGGGTTGGCGAGGTCGAGCGTCACGTCGGCCGGCATGAACTCGAACCATGCCTGATTGGCGCTGCGGCGCCGCGGAAGCCGCTCGGTCTGGTCGTCGCTGACCGTGTAGGTCTGGTGGTCCTGCCAGCAGTCGTCGGAGAACTCGTGGTCGTCCCAGATGGAGATGATTGGATGCGCGGCGTGCAGGGCCTGCAGGCGCGGGTCCGTGCGGTACGTCTTGTACAGATAGCGATAGTCGGCGAGCGTGGTGGCATACACCGAGTTGTCCTCGGCCAGCCTGGTGCCGTTGGGCAGCGTCAGCGCGGTGTGGGCGGGCTCGGCCTTGCCGGACTGGAAATCGGCGCCGATGCTCTCGTAGATGTAGTCGCCCATATGGACCACGAAGTCGAGATCCATGGCGGCGATCTCCGCCATGCCGGCCCAGTGGTTGACGCTCCAGTCCTGGCACGTCATGAACGCGAACTTGAGTTGCGACACGGGCGTGCCGGCCGCGGGGGCGGTGCGCGTGCGGCCCGTCATGCTGGTCACGCCATTGACGAGGTAGCGGTAGTAGTACGTCGTGGACGCCGCGAGGTTGGAAACCTTGGTGCGCAGCGTGTAGTCGAAGTCGGGCGTGGCGGGATGGACGTCGTTGACGATCAGCGTGGCGAAGTCCTGCGTGGCCGATACCTGCAGCGTGACGTTGACGGTATCGGTACCGTTGGCACCGTTCACGCGCGTCCACAGCATGACGCTGTCGGGCTTCGGATCGCCGGATGCCACGCCGTGCGCGAAGCTCAGTGTTTGCGGCGTGGTGACGGGGCCGGTGGCCGGGGGCGTGGAAGGGGTGTTGTCGTTGTCGGAACCACCGCACGCGGCAAGGCCGGTGGTGGCGACGGAGACGGTGATGAAGCTACCCCATTTGAGAAACTGACGGCGATCCATGTTCTGATCCGAGTGGGCAATGTCGTGGTTATATTTCTGACTTGTCGTGCTGGCATTGCACGACGGCGCCCATTATTTGGATCGTCTGTGACCGATTCGTGTCCGCTTTCCCCTAATATTCTGTAATGACAATGCGTGACCACCGTTCATGACGAAGACATCTGACGTGCAGGCAACACTGATTCGCGAACTGGGTTTGACGCCGCACCCCGAAGGCGGCTTCTATCGTGAAACATGGCGCGACGCTTTACGCGTAACGCGCCCCGATGGCGCGGAGCGTTCGGCGTCGACGGGCATTTACTACATGCTGTCCGGCAACGCATTTTCCGCATGGCACCGCATCCGCGCGGACGAGGCCTGGCACTTCTATGCGGGCACACCCATTCACGTCCACGTGCTCGAGGACGATGGCGTCATGACGACGCATCGGCTCGGCAATCCGCTGACGCATGCGTCCGAATACGCGTTCCAGGCCGTGGTGCCGGCAGGACGCTGGTTTGCCGCGGAGCGTGTCGGCGACGCGGAGGGGTTTGCGCTCGTGGGGTGCACGGTAGCGCCGGGGTTCGAGTTCTCGGAGTTCGAGATGGCGGGGGCGGAGGATATCGCGGCGTTGGTGCAGGCGTATCCGAAGCATGCGGAGGATATCGCGCGGCTGACGTCCGAGGTTCGCGGATAAAGGGGCGCCGCCAACGATTGGCAATGCAATGTTGGGCGGCGCGTTCTGCGGGCTGTCGAAAGTTTTACAAACGGGCGCGTTCCGAAACCAGTAGGCCTGGCCTACTGACTGGCGGCGTCCTCGTCGCCCTCTTTTCCGTTGATCTCGTTAGCCGTCTTGCGGTCGTCGGGCGGGGTGTCGGGCTGAAGAATCGCAGCGCCGCCCGAGGTTTCGTCATCGACGAGGCCGTTGCCTTCGCCTGAGACCTTGATCTCCGTGGTGGCAAGATCGGTGTCGCGATCGTCCGGATCGGGGGTCTTTGTCGTCGTCATGCTTTGCTCCTCTGGTGTCATGATCGACCTCAAGCCGCAAGATCCACACCAGGGTCATATGCCGACGCCGGATCGGATCACCCGGACCGGTGCGGACTTGTAAGAGGGCGTGCCGCACTCCTTGTCTATGTAATCGAGTGGCACCAGGGCGTTGGCCTCCGGATAATAGGCGCCCACCGAGCCCGGGGAGATGTCATAGGCGATCGCGGTCATCCTCTCCATCCGGAGTGGCCGACCGGGTACCGCTGTCTCGACATCCACCAGATCGCCATGCTCGATGCCTAGCCGGGCAAGGTCTGCTTCGTTCATGAACAGCACGTCTCGCCGGCCGAATACGCCGCGGTAGCGGTCGTCCATGGCGTAGATGGTCGTGTTGTACTGGTCGTGGCTGCGCAGCGTGATGAGGCGGAGTATGTCGTCGCCTGCCACTTGCGCGTTTTCCTGCACGCCGCGATACACCGAGAAGATGGCCTTGCCGGTGGCAGTCGGGAAGACGCGTTCCGTTGGCGGGAGTGGCATGCGGAAGCCGCCCGGTACGCGGATACGCGCGTTGTAGTTCTCGAAGCCCGGGATAGTTCGTTCGATCAGGTCCCGAATCTTGTCGTAATCCGCGATCAGTCCCATCCAGTCGACTTTGCTGTTCGGAATGGTCGCGCGGGCCATGCCGGCCACGATCGCCGGTTCGGAGCGAAGGAACTCGGACGCGGGCGGTAGCTTCCCTGCCGAGGCGTGGACCATCGACATCGAATCTTCGACCGTGATCGATTGCTGCAGTCCGTTCTGGAGATCGAGCTCCGTGCGTCCCAGTACGGGCAGGATGTAGGTTTCTTTCGCAACCAGCAAATGCGAGCGATTGAGCTTTGTGCCAAGATGCACGCTCAGGTCGAGGTTCTTCATTGCCGGAAAGCACTGCGCCGGGTCTGGCAGCGCGACGACGAAATTCCCTCCCAGGCAGATGAGTGCCCTGGATGCACCGGTAATGATCGATTGCATGCCAGCGACCGCGTCATGGCCGTGCTCCGCTGACGGCTTGAAGCCGAAGACCTCTTCGAGCTTCGAGAGAAACTCGGCCGATGGCTTCTCGGTGATGCCGACCGTACGGTTGCCCTGCACGTTCGAGTGCCCGCGCAGCGGGCAAATGCCAGCCCCTTCCTTGCCAATATTGCCACGCAGCAGCAGCAGGTCGCAGATCAACCTGACATTGGCGGTCCCCTTGTTATGCTGCGTGACGCCCATCCCATAGGTGACGATCGTGGCGTTCGCCCGGGCATACGCCTCGGCCACCTCGGCGAGCGCCTCGCGCCCCAGGCCACTCTCGCGCTCGATATCTTCCCAGGAGGTCGCCTCGATATCCGCCTGGAATGCGTCGATGCCTTGGGTGTGGGCCTGGATGAAGTCGTGATCGAGCACGTCGCCGCGCTGGGCGTCCAGCGCCAGCAGCGCCTTGATGATGCCCTTGAGCGCCGCCGCATCGCCACCCGCTCTCACCAGGTGGTAAGTTGACGCAATCCTGTTCGATCCGAATGTCGCCATCTGGAGCATGGCCTGCGGATCCTGAAAGCGCTCGAGCGCGCGCTCTCGCAAGGGGTTGAACACGATGATCGGTACGCCACGACGCGACGCTTCCCACAGTGTCCCCATCATGCGCGGATGATTGGTGCCGGGATTGTGTCCGATCGAAATGATCAGGTCCGCATGGTCGAAGTCCTCGAGCGAGACCGTGCCCTTGCCGATGCCGATCGACTGCGGCAAGCCCACGCTCGTGGCTTCGTGGCACATATTCGAGCAATCCGGAAAGTTGTTCGAGCCATATTCGCGTGCGAACAACTGAAACAGATATGCGGCCTCGTTCGACGCGCGGCCCGACGTGTAGAACTCGACTTGTTCCGCGGGCAGCGCGCGCAGGACTTCACCGATCCGGTCGAAAGCCTGTTCCCACTCGACGGCCTTGAACGTGTCGGTCGCGGCGTCATACACCATCGGATGCGTCAGGCGCCCCATACCCTCGAGCTCGAAGTCCGATCGCTCGAGCAACGACGTCACGGTATTGGCGGCAAAGAATTCCGGCGGAACTCGCTTGGTCGTTGCCTCCCACGTCACCGCCTTGGCGCCGTTCTCGCAGAACTGGAAGGTGGATCGGTGCTCCTTGTCCGGCCAGGCGCAGCCGGGGCAATCGAATCCGTCCGGCTGGTTGGTCCGTAGCAGCGTGAGGGGAGCCTTGACACTCTCCATTTGCGTCACGATAGCCTGCGCGGTAGCTCGAAGGGCGCCCCAGCCGCCGGCGGGGCTATCGTACTGGCGAACACCCGGAATTTCACGTCGCTCTGACATCGCACACTCCACTTATGTTGGCGGAGCCTCGGCGGCTACCGCAGACCGATCACATGTGGCGCGAAATCGCCCACGCCGCGCGTCGCTCCATCCTAGGAAACAAAGCGGCAAATGGGGTGTTAATGGTTGTGAAAAAAAGCGGCCTTGAAATGACGCGTCCTTTCGAACCAGCGGAAAGGTGAGTCGCAGCTAGTGTGTGGCGACCGCGTCCGTCGCGTACACCTCCTCTCGCGAGGTCAGGGACTTCACTACCAGGGCCGCCGCCGCAACGAGGGCCGGAACCGCCAGCAGGGCGAAGATGGTGTCGAACGCAAGGTGCATGCGTAGCAGTTCGCCACCGAGCAGCGCACCCGTGATGCCGCCAAAGCGGCCAATGCCCAGCATCCACGCCACCCCGGTGGCCCGGCCCTGGGTCGGATAGAACCCGGCGGCCAGCGTCGGCATCGATGCCTGCGCGCCGTTCATCACGGTGCCGGCCAGAAAGATCAGCACGCCCAGCAACACCTGTTCCGTAGCGCCATGGCCCACGGCGTAGATCAACAGGCCGGCGAATGCATACATGGCCGCTACGACCTTGTTGGGATTCATCCGATCCATCAACCAGCCGGCCACAATGGTGCCGATGCCGCCACCCAACGGAAACAGCGCGGTGAGCAACGAGGCGCGCTGAATGGAGAAACCCGCATCCTTCATCAGCGTGGGCAGCCAGCTCGTGAGGAGGTAGAAGATGACCAGCCCCATGAAATACGTCAGCCACAGCATGGCCGAGCCAAGCCGGTAGCGCGGTGCCAGCACGGTGCCGATCGCGGATTGGGCGACGGCCGCGGTCTCGTGAATCGTGAAGCGTTCCGCGGCGGCAACGTTGGCGCCCGTTACGCGTTTGAGGGCAGCGGCAATGCGGGCGGCGGGGTAACGGCGCACCACCATGAAACGGACCGATTCGGGCAGCGCGAAGATGAGGACGACCCCAAGCACCAGCGGCGCCACGCCACCGAACAAGAGGACGCTCTGCCAGCCAAAGTGAGGAATGACGGCAGCCGCAAAGAATCCTCCCGCGGCGGCGCCCAGCGGAAAGCCGCAAAACATGGTGTTCACGAGTACCGCGCGGCGCTTGGCGGGCGCGAACTCGGACATCAGCGTGACCGCATTGGGCATGGCGGCGCCAAGGCCCAGTCCGGTGAGGAATCGCAGCGCCGTCAGCCACCAGAGCGTGGGCGAGAACGCCGTGGCAAGGCTGCAGGCACCGAAGAAGAATACCGACAACACCAGCACCTTCTTGCGCCCGACGCGGTCGGCGGCCGGTCCGGCCACGATGGCGCCGAATGCCAGCCCGAACAGTGCCGCGCTCATCACGGGGCCGAGCGTCGATTTGTCGATGCCCCAGTCCTGGACCAGGGCCGGCGCGACGTAGCCCATGGCTGCCGTATCGAATCCATCGATCGCAACGATCAGGAAGCAAAGCACGAGGATCGCCCATTGATATGCGGAAAACGGGCGATTGTCGATCAGGGTCTGTACATCGACCGTACCGATCGCGGGTGGGCTGGATGGCTGCATGTCTCTCTCCGTGGGCAGATATTGGGTAACAGCGCTCCCACTCAGCGCTGTCCGGCCGAGTTGGCGTAATGGCGACAGGCGTCGCCGAAGCGGGTGAACAGGCTCTGCGACAGCGAATCGACCGCCGCGGTGACTTCGGGGTGCCATTGCACGCCGACTGCAAAAGGCTGGCCGTCCAGACGAATTGCCTCGATCAGGCCGTCACCATGGCGTGCCTCGATGGAGCAGCCTCGCCCGAGCGTGCGGATGCCCTGCGTATGCAAGGAGTTGACGACGGCGGTGTCCGCGCGGGTCCAGTCCCTCAGGAGGCCGTCCGGTGCCAGCGTGACGCTGTGCTTGTAGCGGTAGCGCTCGGCCATGGACTCGTTCGGATCTTCGCGATGTTCGGTGTCGTGGCCCGCATCGTAGATGTTGGGGTGGAGGGTG
Organism: Cupriavidus sp. OTU4054; assembly: GCF_038440175.1. Taxonomy (NCBI): domain Bacteria; kingdom Pseudomonadati; phylum Pseudomonadota; class Betaproteobacteria; order Burkholderiales; family Burkholderiaceae; genus Cupriavidus; species Cupriavidus sp. OTU4054. Next base: position 109,622 of record NZ_JASATF010000009.1, on the reverse strand, counting down.
CCGCCGAACGCGACGTTCATTTCCTGAAAGCCGCGGCAGATGGCAAGCATCGGCATGCCGCGCGCCGCGCCGCCGCGGAGCAGTTGCAGGGCGACGTGGTCGCGGGCCGGATCGATCAGAAAGGCGGCGGGCTCGTCGCCACCATACTGCGCTGGTGCCACGTTGGAGGCGCCGCCTGGAAAAAGTAGTCCCGATACTGCGTCGAGATAGGGCGCCACATCGTCGATATCCTCGGCTGCCGGGATCAGGATCGGCGTGACAAGCGAGACCGCGGCCAACGCGCGGCGGTAGCTCTCCTTGACGCTGTGAAGATCGTGATCGCCGACGAAGAACCGGTCGCTGACGACGCCGACCAACGGTCGATCAACGGTGCGGGGCGAGGTAGCGAATGGCGGCATGGCAGGGCCTTTGATCCGGGGGAGGGGGGGGCTCATCAATTGCATACCGATAATAGATTACTGCATACATAGAGCGCAATATTTATCTTATAAATGGCTATTAAAGCGCTTTATATATTATAAATGAGCTTCGATGTATGCACTGATCTTGTGCCGGAGGGGCTGGGCGCATGTCGGGCCCGTGGCGCGTTGCGCGGGTGCCACGGGTCCCCCACGGTCAGAAGCGGTGTCGCATGCCGATGGCCGCGCCAAACTGCGAGCTGCCGCCGTTAGCCATGACGTAGGACGCCGCCGGGCCGTTGTAGGTGTCGAAGTTCAATGCCGAGTCGCGAGCGTAGGCCGTCGATAGGTAGACGTCGGTGCGCTTGGAGAGGTTGTAGTCGACCACGAACAGCCATTGACGCGGATTGGCGGGATTGGAGGTGGTGGTGGCCGTGGGTCGGAACGTGCGCAGGTCGTCGTAGTAGTAGGCCAGCGTCAGCGACAGGGCGCCCACGCTGTAGACGCCGCCCACCCACCAAAGGTTGTCGCGGGCAACCGTGCGTGCCGCCGTGGCGTCGCTCTTGCCGAAGCGGTAGCCGGCGAACACCGCCGCCGGGCCCCACTCGTAGCGCCCGGCGGCGGCCACCTTTTGCGTCTTGGGCGTGCTGCCCGACGTGCGCGTGCCATCGACCTGGTCATACGAAAGCTGCACGCCGAAACCGTTGGCGCTGTAACTGGCGCCGCCGCCCCACCCGGCGCTGTTGGTGATGTTTCCCACCTGCTCGCCGAATGCCCAGTGCGTTTCCAGCGTGACCGGGCCGAAATTGCCCGTGTACTTCATCATGTTGTCTTCGCGCAGCGACGTGCCGAGCATGAAGACCACGGGTTCGAACTGCGTCGCGTACGCGGTAGGGGAGAAGCTCGCGTTCAGGTCGAACATCGACGTGTACTGCCGCCCAAGCGTGACCTTGCCGTAAGGCGCGGATAGTCCCACGTACGCCTGGCGACCCCACAGTCGGCCACCTTGCTGCAGCGTGCCGTTGTCGATGGCGATGGCGCTCTCGAGGACGAACAGCGCCCGCAGTCCTCCGCCGAGTTCTTCGGTGCCCCGGAAGCCAAAGCGGGAGCCGGCCAGCCCCCCGGACTGCATGGCGACTCGGGATCCGCTGCCACCGGTGCTCGTCGCGTTATGCGTCGTGTATTCAATGTTCGCGTCCGCGACCCCGTAGAGAATCACGTTCGACTGGGCCTGAACGGTTCCCCCCAGCGCAACCCCAAGTACAGCAGCCATCCACCTTTTCATGTCGTTCTCCGTATCAGAGGGGCTTGTGGTTTGCGGAATTGCCCCTGCCGACACGCTATGCGATGGGGATTCACGCCCAGAAGGTCCAATCGGAGCGGGCTCGCCATGCCAATTCGGACATGCCTTGTGTTGGTGCTGGAGTTGGGTAAAATACTTGGGGACAATGACCAAAGACAGTGCATCATGCCCTCTTCCGGGAACAACGAATCCGACCTGCAGACTCTGGAGCGCCGCACGCAGCTGGCGCCGCGCCGCAAGCCATACTGGGAGATCGTGGCGCCTGGCCGCCATATCGGCTATTACCGCGGCGCGCGCTCGGCGACCTGGCACGCACGCAAGTTCGTCGGAGACGGGCGCTACGAGGAAATGCGGCTGGGTCCGTGCAACGATGTGAGCGCGATGCCGATGACGGGCGCCTTGACCTATCGAGAGGCGCTCGCCGCCGCCGATGCATGGTTTGGCGGGCCCGAGCCGCAGCGCGCGCGGACGGCCAGGGCGAAGGCGGAGGGCCCCCTCGAACGCCTCGATCCCGACCGGCTCGATGCCATTTCCGATGCCTGGGCCAAGGAACGTCCCGACATCGACTTTCGCCTTGCCGGATTCTTCCTGCGCATCGAGCACGCGCACTACCTGCACGAGCAGCGCCTGTCAGCGATTTCCCGCGCCAAGGGCGTGAACATCGGCGATCTGCACGTGCTGCTGGCATTGCGCCGCAGTGGACCTGCCTACGCATTGCGGCCCACCGATCTGTTTCGCACGCTGCTGGTAACGTCCGGCGCCATCACCAAGCGCATCGACCGGCTGGCGCAGCGAGAGCTCGTGGAGCGCGTGGCCGACCCTGAAGATCGGCGCTCTGAACTGGTGCGGCTTACGCGCCGCGGTGCGGCCATCGCCGATGGCGCGATTTCCCGGATCAACAAGAACCTTGCCGCCATCGTGGACGCGAGCGGCATCACCGCCGCGGAGCTCGCGACGGTCGACGCCTGCTTCCGCAAGCTCATCGCGAGCATGTAGCGCTGGGGTGCGGCGGGTCTGCCGCACCGATCCCCCCACGTCTCGGCGTTTTCCCTGATGCGGTCGCGTCGGATAGCGGCTAGCATTAAATCTTACGTGGAAGATACTTATGGGGAAGAAGATGGGACGTGGCACCTCGTTCAATCGACGGGACATGCTTCGTATCGGCGCCGCGCTGCTCGCGTCGCCGGTGATCGAAGCAACGGCGCAGCAAGGCGGCGCATTTCGCGGACAGATCAAGCTCGGGCAGACGATGCCCTACAGCGGTCCGGCGTCGGCGCTGAGCGCGGTTGGCAAGGTCCAGTCGCGCTACTTCCGCATGGTCAACGAGCGTGGCGGTATCAACGGACGCGAGGTGGTGCTGCTGTCGCTCGACGATGGCTACAACCCGGCCAAGGCCGTCGAGCAGACGCGCCGCCTGGTGGAGCGGGACCGTGTGCTGGCGATGTTCGGCAGCATGGGCACGGCGCAAAACGCCGCGGTACAGAAGTATCTGAATACGCGCACGGTACCGCAGCTGTTCGTGTACGCCGGCAGCGCGCGCTTTGCCGACCCGAAACAGTATCCGTGGACGGTGCCCGGCCTCACCACGTTCCCCACCGAGGCCGCGATCTATGCGGAGTACCTCAATCGCGTCAAGCCCGGTGCCAGGGTTGCCGTGCTCTATCAGAACGACGAGTTCGGCAAGGAGTACCTGGCCGCGTTTCGGCAGCGGCTGCAGGAGATCGGCAGCGCGATGACCGTCTCCATGGCACTGACCTACGAAATCACCGCGCCCACCGTCGATTCGCAAGTGATCTCGCTGGCGGCGTCCCAGGCCGATGTGTTCCTCAACATCACGTCCCCCAAGTTCACGAGTCAGGCGATCCGCAAGGCATCGGACCTCGGCTGGAAGCCGTTGCAGGTGGTACCCATTACCAGCAATTTCGTCGCCACCGTGTTGCGCGCGGCCGGGCTCGAGAAATGCGTGGGGTTGATCTCGGCCACGCCGACGAAGTCGGCGGGCGATCCCGAGTGGGCCAGCGATGCCGGTTATGTCGAATGGCTGGCTTTCATGAAGCGCTACTACCCGGAAGGCGATGTCACCGAGCAGCTGAATCTGAGCGGATACAACATCGCGGTGCTGATGGAGAAAGTCCTGCGCGACTGCGGCGACGATCTTACGGCGGCGCGCGTGCTGCGCCAGGCCACCTCGCTGCGTGACGTGGCGCTGCCGGGATTGATTCCCGGCATCACCGTCAATACGTCAGCCGACGACTACCGCATCCTCCGCCAACTGCGGCTGCAGCGGTTTGACGGTACCCGCTGGGTCCGCATGACCTGAGCGGCTCGTGCCTGCCCCACGCCACTATCCATGGATTCAGCATGTCGAGTTCCCACAAACACGACGCCGCAGCACTACTGCGCGTCAACGGCCTGTCGGTGCAGTTCGGCGGCACGCGCGCGCTGGACGCCGTGAGCTTCGCCATGAAGCCGCGCACCGTGTGCGGCATCATCGGCCCGAACGGCGCCGGCAAGACCACGCTGTTCAATTGCCTGAGCCGGCTTTGCAATCCCGACACCGGCACCATTCATTTCGCCGAGCGGGACATCACGAAGCTCGCGCCCGAAGGTATTGCCGCAGCGGGCATCGCCAGAACGTTTCAGAACGTCGCGCTGTTCGATCGGCAGACGGTGCGGGCCAACGTGGAAGCCGGATGCTATCGGCATGTCCACGGCGGCACGCTCTCCCATCTGTTCGGATTGCGCCGGGCGAGCGACGCGATGGGCGACATCAGGGCGCGCGTTGGCGCACTGCTCGACATGACGCGACTGGCGGACATCGCCGATCGCCTCGTGGCGGATCTGTCCTTCGGCACGCGCAAACGCGTGGAGCTTGCCCGCGCGTTGGCGATGGAGCCACGCCTGCTCTTGCTCGACGAACCCGCGGCAGGCCTCAACTTCGAAGAGGTGGGCGAACTCGAGGCGTGGATTCGCCATATCAGCCGCGAGCTGGGCATAGCAGTGCTGCTCATCGAGCACCACATGAACCTTGTGATGCGCGTCTCCGACCAGGTGATCGGTCTGGAGTTCGGCCGCGTGATGGCGGATGGCACGCCGCACGAAGTGGCCAACCATCCGGAGGTCATCCGGGCTTACCTCGGGGATCACGCATGACATCCATACTTGCGGTGCGGAACCTGAATGCCGCCTACCGTTCGCTGGCGGTGCTCAGCGACGTGTCGATCGATGTGCCAGAGGGCGGCATGACGGCACTGCTCGGTGCCAACGGGGCGGGCAAGACCACGCTGCTGCGGTCCATCAGCAATGTGCTGGTGCGGGCCACGGGAGAGATCACGTTCGATGGCCGGCGCATCGACGGTCAGTCCTGCGATGCCATCGCACGCGCGGGCATCGCCCATGTGCCCGACGGACGCGGCACCTTCAGCCAGCTCTCGGTCGAGGAGAACCTGTGCCTCGGCGCGATCTCGCGCCGCGACAAGGCCGCATGGCAGCGCGACATGGCACGTATGTACGAGTACTTTCCGCGCCTGCACGAGTACCGGCGCAAGCCCGCCGGCCTGATGAGCGGCGGCGAGCAGCAGATGCTGGCCATTGCGCGCGCGCTCATGCTGGCGCCGAAGCTGCTGATGCTCGACGAGCCGTCTTTCGGCCTCGCGCCGATGATCGTGCGGCAGATCTTCGACATCCTCCGCCAGATCAACAGCCAGCGCCAGTTGAGCATCCTGCTGGTGGAGCAGAACGCAAGCCTTGCGCTCGATCTCGCCACCAATGCATACGTGCTGGAAGGAGGGCGCGTGACGATCAGCGGTCCGTCGAGCGTGTTGCGCGGCGACGAGCGCGTGCGTCGCGCCTATCTCGGCCATCCGGAGGAGTCCGCTCATGCATGAACTGTTGCACCAGATCTCCACCGGTATCGTCAACGGCTGCATCTACGCGATGCTGGCACTCGCACTGGTCGTGGTTTATCGGTCGACCCATCACGTGAATTTCGCGCAAGGCGAGATGGCGATGTTCAGCACATACATTGCCGCCATCCTGATCGGCGCCGACGTGCCGTATCCCCTGGTGTTTCTGGCGTGCGTGCTGTTTGCGTTCGCCTCCGGCGCGCTGGTGGAGCGCGTGGTGATGCGGCCGCTGCATCATGCGCCCGTGCTGTCCGTCGTCACCGTGTTCGTTGCGCTGTACGTCATCGTGCAGAGTGCCGCGGGTTTGGTCTTTGGCTATGAAACCCGCAGCTTCCCTTCGCCATTCGAGGCATTGGGTACCGATGGCCTGCTCTCCGGGCACGAGGTCGGCATCCTGCTCACCACAGTGGCCGTGCTTGGCGCGATGACCGCGTTCTTTCGCTATACCCGGCTGGGTCTGGCGATGCGTGCGGTCGCTGTGCAGCCGCTGTCGAGCCAGCTCGTTGGCATTCGCGTGAGTCGCCTGCTGATGCTGAGCTGGGGGATCGCGGGCGCGGTGGGTGCCGTGGCTGGCATGCTGGCCGCGCCGATCGTCTTCCTCGACCCGCACATGATGAGCGGCATCATGATCTACGCGTTCGCGGCCGCGATCGTGGGCGGCATCGATAGTCCCGTGGGCGCCGTGGTCGGCGGCATTCTGCTCGGCATCTTCGAGAACCTCGCCGGCGCTTACCTCGTTGGCACCGAGCTGAAACTGACGCTCGCGCTGGTCGCGATGATCGCGGTACTGATCGTCAAGCCGCAGGGGCTCTTCGGCAGTCGCTCGGCGCAGCGGCTCTAGTCCACTCCACCGCGTTTCCACCGCTCCACACTCGTTTTTACCGGAACCATGTCTGACTTTTTCTCGCAAGTCTTGCGCCGCCGGGGCTCGCCCGGCAGCCTTGCCCACACGCCCCACATGCCATGGCGTGGCGTCCTGCTGGCGCTATTGCTGCTCGGCGCGGCGTGGGTCGTGCTGTCCTGCGCCACCGGATATGTGGCATTCCAGTTCGCCCTCGTGGTCACCTATGCGGTGGCGCTGATGGGTGTGCAGTTCCTGATCGGCAGCAGCGGGCAGATCTCGCTCGGCCACGGCGCTTTCCTTGCGCTGGGCGCGTACACGGCCGCGATGCTGCTCGACAGCGGCTGGGCACCTTATTGGCTGACCATTCCCGCGGCCGGCGTAGTGGGCTACGCCGCGGGCTGGTTGTTCGGCATGCCTGCGGTGAGGCTGTCCGGCCCGTATCTGGCGCTGGCAACCTTTGCCCTGGCGCTTGCGTTGCCGCAGGTGCTCAAGCATCCGGCGCTCGAAGGCGTGACCGGCGGCGTCGCGGGCATCGGCATCGATACGCCGGCCGCTCCATACGGCCTGCCCCTCGACGCCGATCAATGGATGCTGCTGGTGGTATCGGCCTGTGCGCTGGCGGTCTATGCGATGTTGCGCCGTCTGTCGCGCGGCCCCGCGGGCATTGCGTTGCGCGCGTTGCGCGACCACCCGGCCGCCGCGCTGGCCGCCGGCGTGCCGGTGCGGCAATGGCGCGCCCGCGCATTCGCCACCAGCGCGGGCATCGTCGGCATGGCCGGCGCCATGCATGCGCTGCTGACGCATTTCGTCTCGCCGGATGCCTTCACCGTACTGCTCTCGCTCGGACTGGTGGCGGGTGTGGTGGTCGGTGGCACCGGCCACGCCCTCGGGCCGGTGATCGGTGCGCTGTTCCTGGTGTACGTCCCGAATATCGCGGAGGAGGTATCGAAGGCCGCCACCGGGCTGATATATGGCGTGCTGATGCTTGCCTGCGTGTTTCTGGCGCCCAATGGGCTGGCGGGTCTGCTGCCCTGGTGCCTCGGCAAGCTGCGCGCCAAACGGTAAACATTTCTTTCGTCGAACAAGGAGGCACGATGGATCATAAGAAACCCCTCGCGGGCAAGATTGCGGTGGTGACCGGCGGTACGCGAGGCGTGGGCAAGGGCATGGCGCTAGGGCTGGGCGAGGCCGGTGCCACGGTGTACGTCACCGGACGTACGCTACGGCAGGGCGGATCGATATGGCCGGGCAGTCTCGAGGAGACGGCCGCGGAAGTGACGCGCCTGGGCGGCGTGGGCATTCCGGTGGCCTGCGACCATGCCGACGACGATAGCGTGGCCGCACTGTTTCGGCGCGTGGCCGACGAGGCGGGCCAGCTTGACATCCTCGTCAATAACGTCTTTGCCGCGCCGGACCGCATGCCGACCAACGTGCCGTTCTGGGAACTGCCGGCGGATCTGTGGGAGATGCTGATGCGCGTGGGACTGCGCTCGCACTTCATCGCGAGCCGCCACGCGGCGCCGCTGATGGTGGCGCGCAAGCAGGGCCTGATCGTCAATACGTCGTCGGGCGGTGCCGTGCGCTATACGTTCAACGTACCGTTCGGTGTGCAGAAAGCGGGCGTCGACAAGATGGCCAAGGACATGGCCCACGATCTGCGCGAGCACAACGTCGCGGCGGTCGTGATCTGGCCTGGGTTCATCAAGAGCGAGAAGGTCATGGCGCAGCCGGACCGGCTGCCGCCCGCGCTCACCAAGCGCATTCTCGAACACGGCGAGACGGCACAGTTCGCCGGGCGCGCCGTGGCGGCGCTGGCGGCCGATCCGAAGGTCATGGAAAAGTCCGGCAAGCTGCTGCTCGCTGCCGAGCTGGCAGCCGAGTACGGCTTCACCGATATCGACGGGCGCATGCCCGAAGCGCCCTCGCGCGTCTGAGGGTTCAGGCCGTTGCGATGCTGCCGGTCGGCGCGTCGCAGCGTGCCGCGTTCGCCAGCAACGCAGCCAGGCGGGCGACGCCTGGCTCTATCTGTTCCATCGTGGTATTGGCAAATCCGATCATCAGGCCCTTGCGGCCGCCGGGGGCGTGCGCATGCTGGCTCAGTGCCTGCACCCCGAGTCCGAGCTGGGCCGCCTGTGCGGCAATGCCCGCGTCGTCGCTGCCCTGGGGGAGCGGGAGCACGAGATGCATGCCTCCCTCGGGCGCGACGAAATCCGCGGTCACGACACCACGGCGACGCAGCGCCGCAACCAATGCCGTTTGCCGCGCCGCGTAGATGGTTCGCATGCGGCCGATATGGCGGGCGAGGTGGCCTTCAAGGATAAAGTCCGCCGTGGCGGCCTGCTCGAGCAGCGGCACCTGAAGCTGGGTGAAACGCAAGGCGGCGCGGAATGCCGCCGCGTGCGCACCGGGTACGACCAGATAGCCAAGCCGCAGCCCTGGAAACATGATCTTGCTGAAGCTGCCGACGTAGACCACCTGCGCGGCACCGGTATCGAGTCCGCGCAGCGCGCGCAACGTGTGGCCCGCGTAGTGGAACTCGCTGTCGTAATCGTCCTCGATGATCCATGCGCCGGCACCGCGCGCCCAGGCGAGCAGATCGAGCCGACGCGACAGGCTCATGGTGATCCCGAGCGGAAACTGGTGCGACGGCGTGACGCACGCGAGGCGCGCGTCGGGCGCGAGCCGGAGGCCCGCGGCCACGTCGAGCCCTTCGTGATCGATCGGTACTGCTCGAGGATGCACGCCAGCGCCGAGCAGCGCGCCGAGCGCGTTGCGATAGCCGGGGTCCTCCACCCATGCCACGTCGCCGGGGTCCAGCAGTACCTGCGCCGCGAGCGACATGCCGCCTTGCGCGCCAGCGACGATAAGCACATCGTCCGGGTCGCACACGATGCCGCGCGACACGCCCAGGTACGACGCAATGGCGCGCCGTAGCGGCGGGTAGCCCGCCGCGCCCTTGTGGTCGAGGCTGTCGGTACCGAGCCGGTGCGCGCGGCGCGACACGATGCGGCTCCAGGTGTGCATGGGGAACTCGTCCAGCGCTGGCACACCGACGCGGAACGGTGTGTCGACCCGGGCAGCCGCCGCGGCACTCGAGGCGGCGCGCCCCGCGAGCTGCAGCATGCTGCCGGCGCGGGCCGACAACCGCGCCGAAGCTGGCCCCTGGCCAGTGGGTGGGGGCGACTGGATGCGGTTGGACAGGCGGCGCGACACCACGGTGCCGTGGCCCACGAGCGCGCTCAGGAAGCCTTCGGCATGGAGCTGTTCGTAAGCCACCACCACGGTGTTGCGCGAGACGCTGAGCTCGTCGGCCAGGTCGCGCGTGGAGGGCAGGCGTACGCCGGGTTCGATGCGGCCGGCGAGAATCGACGTGCGGATGCTGTCGCAAAGCTGCTGGTACAGCGGCGTCGTCGATGTCCGATCGAGTTCGCTGCACCACGCGGTGGTGTCGAGCATGGAGGTCATGGTGGGATCCGGGACATCGGCATGGCGGTTATAACAGTTCGCGTAGATTTCCCAGGCAATCGGTCACTCGTTGAAACGTCAACTGCGGATCGCGTTCGACGGCGCGCTTGAGGACACGGATGTCGCGCGCCCGGTTGATGCCGATGGCCCCGATCAGGCGCCTTTCCCGTGCGTACAGATGCAGGGCTCCGCCTTCCGCATCTGTCGACACCAGCGAGCCGTCCGCGACCAGAGGTGCACCAAGGACCTGCAGATTGAAATCGAATTGATCGGACCAGAACCAGGGCACAGCGTCGCCGGCGAGTTGCGGCCCGCTGGCCTGTGGAAGCATCGCCGAGACGGCGCGTGCCGCCTGGACATTGGCGTTGTTCCAGGTCTCCATGCGCACGGCGCAACCGTGCCACATACAGGGGAACTCGGCCACGTCGCCAATCGCGTAGACGTGCGGGTTGGAGGTCCGGCCGCTGGCATCCACACAGATACCGTTGCCGACCGCGAGCCCGGCGTCCACGGCCAGTTGCGCGTTGGGAATCAGCCCGATCCCGACAACGATCATGCCGACCGGGATCGTGCCGCCATCGGATAGCGTCGCGGCCGTTACGCGGCCGTCGCCATGCAGCGTCTCGATCGAGCAGCCAAGCCGGATATCGACGCCGCGGTCCCGATGCGCCATCAGAAGTTCCGTGGCAATGGGCGCGGGCAGCGAGCGGCCGCAGAGCTGCGGTCCACCCTCGATCAGCGTGGTCGCCAGGCCAGCCTGCCGCGCGGCGGCCGCAATTTCGAGTCCGATCCAGCCGCCCCCGATCACCAGCACCGGCGCTTGCGCGGCCTGGCAGTCGGCAAGCGCGGCGCGCAGGCGGCGGGCATCGTGCACCGTGCGCAGATAGTGGACGTTCGCGCTGTCCGCGCCCGCGAGCGCGAGTCTGCGCGCTTCGCCGCCCGTGGCCAGCAGCAGTTTGTCGTAGGCCATCGATGTGCCGCTACGCAGCACGACCCGTTTTTCCGCAACGTCGATACGCGATGCCATATCGGCGAGGTAGAACCGCTCGCGCGGATGCTCGGGCGTGCACAGCGTCAGCGCCTCGAGCGAGGCGGTGCCGTTGAGAAACGCCTTGGAGAGCGGCGGGCGCTCGTAGGGGTACTGGTCTTCGGCGCAGATGACTGAAGTAAAGCCGTCGTAGCCGCGTGTGCGCAGGTGGCGGAGCGACGCGCCGGCACCTTGCCCGCCGCCGACGATGACGATGCGTTGCGGGGCGGCGGAAATCATGCGGACGTGACCTCGGGCGGTACCGCCACGTAGACGGCGTCGTCCTCGATGCGGACCGGGTAGGTCTTGACGTCACATTCGGCGACGGCGAGGCACTTGCCATTGCGAACGTCGTACTTGGCGCCGTGCAGCGGGCATTCCACCACGTGGTCCTCGATAAAGCCCTCGGACAGCAGGGCGTAGGCGTGCGTGCAGACGTCATGGGTGGCAAAGACACCTTCGGGTAGCCGATACAGTGCAATCGGGATGTCGCGGAGCTTCAGCCCCTTGGGATTGCCGGGGCGCACGTCGGCAACCTGGCAGGCGCGCACCCATTCCTCGTGTTTCGTTTCGTGGTCCATTTGCTGCGTATTCCGATATGACAGATGCCGGTAAGGCGAACGGCGGGCGCGGGGCGGCACCCGCCAGAGCCGGCAGGTTGATGACGGGCCGCTCAGCGCGGGAGCGCACGCCAGTCTTGCTCGGCCGATTCCATGCGGCCGCCCGTGGCACGAATCGCGGCATGATCGCGGCCCTGCGGCGTGGCGCTCGCGGGCAACACGCCGCCGGTGTAACGGCGTACGGCGTCGAGCAGCTGGCGGCGAACGCGGATGATGGCCTGGTCGGCCGAGCACAGGTATTCCTTCGTGCGATCGACGATCGGCCCCATGCTGACCTGCGTAACGAAGTCTTCGATGACGATCTCGTGGAAGCCCGTGTGGTTGCCATGCTGCATGAGCGTGCGGTTCTGGCCCCAGTTCTGCTCCGGGCCGCCCGGCATGCCTCCCGCCATCGGCCAGGTATTGGCGCGCTGGGTCCGCTTCATCGAATCCACCGGCCGTTCGGTGTTGTAGTAGATGTACCACTGGATCAGGTGCGTATCGTCGATAGGCACCGCGATGATCACGGTGCGATCCTGGGCCGCGCCAATGCCGATCGGCGGGATCAGCCCGTAATACGGCATCACGAACTCGGTCACGCGCGCCACGCAGGAGCCGTCCGGCGCTTCACGCAGCGCCGCCGCCCGAATACCGTAGTCGGTGTTCTCGAACTGGTAGCGCACCGCGGAGTTGACGCGCGTGGCCGCCATGTCGGTTGGCGAGCTTTCCAGCCAGCTCTGATGCAAGAGCGCGATGTGCGAGGAGTCGATGGTCGCTTCCACGCCCTGTAGCCAGTTGGCGTTCAGCTCGATGCCGCATGCGTAGGCCTGGGTGGCGGGAAGATTCATCCATTCGAAGTTCGGCGGCGGTGGCGCCTCGCCTTCTTCACCCAGCCAGACCCATACGATGCCGGCGCCTTCCACGGTGGGGAAATGGCGGACTTTGACCGTATCGCGGAAACAATCCGGGTTCGACGCTTCGTTGGGGACTTCCAGCACATCGCCCGTCACGCTGATCTTCCAGCCATGGAAGATACATCGGATGGCGCAATCTTCGTTGCGTCCCAGTGCCAGCGACACGCCACGGTGCGGGCAAGCTTCGTCCAGAAAGCCGACGCGGCCATCGGTGGCGCGGAACGCGACGAAGTTCTCGCCGAACAGCCGCACGCGCACGGGGGCACCGTCCGCTTCCAGCCGGGACGACAGCACGGCCGGCATCCAGTAGAGCTGGCGCAGCATGCGCCCCATGGGCGCGCCGTTCTCGACGCGGGTCAGCAGTTCGTTCTCATCAGCAGTGGTCATCTTCGGTATCCGTCGTGGGTAGGAGCCAGCCGGCGCGCCGGCGTGTAGTCTGTCGCAATATCTTCCATAGAAGATAATGGCATGGGTAAGTTAGACCGAAGCCTTTACGGTGTCCATTCTTCGGTTGCCCAGTCCCGGGTTATCCCTAGTGAGTTGGGTAAAAGATGGTTGGGGGATTGGACTGGTCGAGGCGCATGGATTGGTCCTTTCGCCAGGACCAATCGTGCCGGAGCATGGCAATACCAGTGGCATGCGGTATCAGGACCGCAAAAGGAAACAGACATGAATGACACCAGCTACCCCGTGACGGATCGCTCGCGGGTGCGCCTGTTCGGTGGGCGGGGCTCGAATGACAAGCAGGCCATCCACGAGATCATCGACGCGGCGTTGTATGGCGTCGTGTCCTATCAGATCGAGGACCAGCCGTTCGCCACGCCGACCATGGTCTGGCGCCACGGCGATTACGTGTACTGGCATGGCTCCGCGGGCAGCCGCATGCTGAAGCATGTCTCGCAGGGCGTGAACGTTTGCGTGAATTTCACCCTGCTGGATGGCTACGTGCTGTCGCGGCTGGCCTCGGCGCACACGCTGAACTATCGCTCGGTCATGATCTTCGGGCGGCCGGAAGGCGTGGCCGAGCCGGCCGCGCGCCGTGAACAGCTCGAGTATTTCCTCACGCGCTATTTCCCGGGGCGCTGGGACGAAGTCAGGCAACCCACCGAAGCCGAACTGCACAGCATCATCATGGTGCGCATGCGGATCGAAGAGGGCTCGGCGAAGCGCCGTGCGGGGCCGCCGGCCGACGGTCTCGCCATTTTCGGTGGCGAGGCGCTGTACGAGCAGCAATGCTGGGCCGGAGAAATTCCGCTGGCGACGGTGGCGCTGCCGGGGCGCCCGGCCAAGCGGCTGCACGAGTCGGTGGCGACTCCCGACTACGTCACCGGCTTTGCCCGGCGCGCCGGCTATCGGACGCCCGCCGAGGTGAACGCGCACGACGGCCGCTACCCGGTGACCGTCAGCGAGACCGAGATGGTGGGCCGCGACATCAAGCGCTTCCGGCTGGCCGTTGCCGCGGGGCCGGCACTCCCGACGATTGCCGCTGGCGGCCATGTGCGCATCGGCACGGTGCTGGACGACCGCACGCGCGAGGCGCGGCAGTACACCGTTGTGGACGTGGCGCCGGACGGCAACTGGTGCGATATCGCGGTGCTGCGCGAAGCCGCGGGGCGTGGCGGCTCACGCTATCTCCACGACGAGGTGGAGGTGGGCCGTATGCTGGAGATCGAGGTACCCGAGAACGAGTTTCCGCTGGATCCGGCCACGCGGCACGCCATCCTGATCGCGGGCGGGATCGGCGTGACGCCCATCGTGGCGATGGCGCGCGCGCTGCGGCGCGCGGGCACGTCGTTCGAAGTCCACTACAGTGCGCGCGGCATTGACGGTGCGGCATTCGTCGACACATTGCGCGAGATCTGCGGCGATGCGCTGCATCTCTATGACACCGCGGCGGACCACGGCGCGCGCATGCGTTTGCCCGAACTTCTGGCCGGCCGCCCCGCCGGCACGCACAGCTACACCTGCGGACCGGCAGCACTGATCGATGCGGTGGTGGATGCGGCTGCCGCGGTGGGCTTCCCGGCGGCATGCGTGCATCACGAACTGTTCAAGGCACCGGCGCCGCTGAGCAGCGACAAGCCCGTGACCGTGTCGTTCGTCCGGTCCCGGCGCGAGTTGCGTGTGGAGCCCGGTACCTCGATCCTCGATGCCGCGCTGTCCATCGGTATCCCTGTGCCGCACAGCTGCAAGCGCGGCGAATGCGGGTTGTGCGCGACGAAGGTACTGGGCGGTTCGAAGGTTTCCTATCGCGACCGCTTCCTGACCGATGCGCAACGAAGTAACGAAGCGCTGGCCTGCGTTTGCGTGTGCTGGGCCGAGGGTGAGTCCCTGGCGGTGGATCTCTGATCGGCTGGGCAATCGCGTGAAAGGCGCGGCAGCCCGGTGAAAAACAACCGATGATCGTGCGCGCTAGATCGCGCCATCATCGGTGCAACAAGCAAAGGATTCAACGTGACCAAGATTCTTCATATCGTCGGCTCGCCGCGCGAGAACAGCCAGTCGGCAATGGTGGCGCAGGCGCTGCTCGATACGTATGCCGCCAAGCATGCGAACCCGCGCATCGATACGCTCAACCTCTGGGAGCTCGATCTGCCCGAGATGCGCGAAGACGTACTCAACGCGAAATACGCGGTGTTCGCCCGGCGCGAGCATACGGCCGAGCAAGCCACCGCATGGGCCACCGTGCAAAAGGAGGTGGCACGCCTTCTCGAGTACGACGTATTGCTGTTCAGCGTTCCGATGTGGAACTGGGGGCTGCCGTATCGGATCAAGCATTACATCGACGTGATCACGCAGCCGGGGCTGACCTTCAAGTGGACGCCGGAGCGTGGCTACGAAGGGCTGGTGCTTGGCCGGCGCGCGGTGGTGATCTATGCGAGTTCGTTCGACTACGCGGCCGGCACCCCGCTCGCGCCGTTCGATCATCAGAAGCCCTATCTCGAGGATTGGCTGCGCATGATTGGCGTGGATGCCATCGAGACCATCGCCTTCGGTCCGACACACCCCGACGCTCCGGCCATGCCGGCTGCGCGTGAACAGGCACTCGCGCGCGCGGCCGCCATCGCGGTGTCGCTGTAATGCCATCACGCTCAGGCACGCTCGCGCCGCAGCGCTGCCGCACGACAATGGTGCGCGCTGCATGCAAGGTGTACGCAAAAATGTACAGCAGACCCGAAATCGGCATGCAATCGTGACGTTCTCCTGCATTTAAGGGTAAACACTTACGACGCGTTTCCGATCGGATTATTCCGCAATTTACGTAATAAAAACATATGGTTAGTGCGGAGTAGCAGGGTCGTGACAGGTATCGGATATCGAGGCGGCTGATGTTCGCTCGTTCTCCCTCTTGTTTTGTCTGTATGCAGTGAATAGTATTGCTGCATACAACAGGCCGATATGGCGTCGGCCAACTCATCCACAAACCGCCTTTCGAGCAGGAGATCCCCCATCATGATGTCCAGGGAACAGAACGATTTCATTACCCGCGTGGGTGCCGATGCGCCGGCTGGCCGTCTGCTGCGCCAGTACTGGCAGCCGGTTGCGCTGATCGACGAATTCGAGGGGGAGCGTCCCGTCCGCGCCGTGCGCCTGATGGGCCAGGACTTCGTGGTGTTTCGCGACGAGCAGGGCCAGTACGGGATGCTCGATCGCGACTGCCCGCATCGGGGTGCGGACCTGAGCTTCGGGCGTCTCGAGGACGGTGGGTTGCGTTGCCCGTTCCATGGCTGGCTGTTCGATCGCAACGGTACCTGCCTGCAGACCCCCGCCGAGCCGGCCGGCAGCAAGCTGTGCACCCGCATCAAGCAGAAGGCCTACCCGGTGGTCGAACGCAGCGGCATGCTGTTTGCCTTCATTGGCGAAGGCGAGCCGCCCGCGTTCCCGGCGTTCGACTGCTTTATCGCGCCGAACCAGTACACGTTTGCATTCAAGGGGCTGCTCGAATGCAACTGGCTCCAGGCACTCGAAGTCGGTATCGATCCCGCACATGCCTCGTTCCTGCATCGCTTCTTCGAGGACGAGGACACTTCCGAGAGCTATGGCAAGCAGTTCCGTGGCGCGTCGGCCGACTCGGCCATGCCGATCACCAAGGTGCTGCGCGAGTTCGAATGCCCGCAGATCAACCTTGCTTCGACCGACTACGGCATGCGCCTGACGGCACTGCGCGACCTGGGCGAAGGCGAGCAGCACGTGCGCGTGACCAATGTCGTGTTCCCGCAGGCATTCATCATCCCGATGAGCGCCGAGATGACCATCGCGCAATGGCATGTGCCCATCGACGACACCAGCTGCTACTGGTACGCGATCTTCACGAGCTTCACCGAGCCCGTGAACAAGCAACAGATGCGCGACCAGCGCCTTGCACTGTACGAGCTGCCCGACTATCGCCCGCGCCAGAACAAGGCCAACCAGTACGGCTTCAATCCGTACGAGCAGCAGACCAAGACGTACACCGGGATGGGCAACGATATCAATGTGCACGACCAGTGGGCCGTCGAGTCGCAGGGGCCGATCCAGGACCGTACCCGCGAGCATCTGGGTACCACCGACAAGGGGATCATTGCCTACCGAAAGCTGCTGGTGGAAGCCATCGAGGCGAACGAGCGCGGCGAGAAGGCATTGATGATGGTCGACGTCGATGAGGCCAGCACGCTGACCGGCCCGCCGTCGATCGATGGCGTCAGCGTCGGCAACGTGGAGCACGAAGTCTACTGGCGCGGTGCCGACGCAAAGCGGCGCGCCGACTCGGAGTGGGCGTCGCGCACCTGACGTCATCGGACTGCATACCTCATCAACTACCTAGGCGGCCCTTCCGCGCGCGCGACGCGGGGCGGAGGGCCGGACCCATATGGCATTCGTAGACAAATTCGGCCTCTGGACCGAGGCGCAGTCGCGCGCGGCGGACGAGATGGCGCGGCGGATCGGCGCGGGCGATATCGACGTCGTTCGCTTTTCCTTCCCAGACCAGCACGGCGTGCTGCGCGGCAAGGCCCTGGTCGCATCGGAGGCGGTGCGTGTATTGCGCAGCGGTCTGAACGTCACCACCACGCTGTTTGCGAAGGACACCTCGCACCGCACGGTGTTTCCGGTATTCCAGGCGGGCGGTGGCTTCGATATTCCGGGCATGCAGGGCGGGGCGGACGTCACGCTGATACCTGACCCGACCACGTTCAAGGTGCTTCCGTGGGCGCCGAACACGGGTTGGGTGCTCTGCGATCCGTACTTCCACGACGGCCGTGCCGTGCCGTTCGCCACGCGCCGCCAGTTGCGCAATGCCGAGCAACAGCTGGAGGCCGAAGGCTATCGGCTGGTCACTGGGCTGGAGGTGGAGTTTCACGTCTTCAAGCTGCTCGGCGAGCATATGGCCCCCGACGACGCGGGTCAGCCCGGCGAGCCGCCCGACGTCGGTCTGCTGTCGCATGGCTACCAGTTCCTGACCGAGTCGCGCTACGACGCCACCGAGACCGTCATCGAACTGATCCGCAAGAACGTGCAGCAACTGGGCCTGCCCGTGCGTTCGCTGGAGATCGAGTTCGGGCCGAGCCAGTTCGAATTCACGTTCGCGCCAGCCAGCCCGTGCGAGACGGCCGACGCCATGGTGCTGTTCCGCAGCGCGGTGAAGCAGGTCTGCAAACGTCACGGCTACCATGCCACGTTCATGTGCCGCCCCAAGATCCGCAACGTGGTCTCGAGCGGATGGCACCTGCACCAGTCGCTGCAGCGCGTGCAGGACGGCACCAACGCGATGATGCCGGAGCGTGCTGGCGACGACCTGTCCGCGGTCGGACGTCATTACATGGGCGGGCTGCTCCAGCACGCCTGCGCCGCCACCGCGTTTTCCACGCCGACCATCAACGGCTACAAGCGCTTTCGCGCCTTCTCGCTGGCGCCGGACCGCGCGATCTGGGCGCGCGACAACCGTGGCGCGATGCTGCGAGTCCTGGGCGGCGCCGGAGATACGGCCACACGCATCGAGAATCGCGTGGGGGAACCGGCAGCCAATCCGTATCTGTATCTCGCCTCGCAGATTGTCTCCGGGCTCGATGGTATTCGCCGTGAGCTGGACCCGGGTCCGTCCGCGGACTCGCCTTACGAGACCCCGGCACCTTATCTGCCCAAGACGCTCGACGAGGCGCTGGACTGCCTGCGGCAGGACGATGTGCTGCGCGAAGGCATGGGCCATGGTTTCGTCGATTACTTCTGCCATATCAAGCAGGCCGAGATCGATCGCTTCAACCTCGAAGTGAGCGACTGGGAGCAGCGCGAATACTTCGACACGTTCTAAAGATCAAGCAGTGAGGATGTCATGCCGACAATTACCTACGTCCTGAAGGACGGCAACACGAAGACGGTGGCGGCGGCCAACGGAAAGACCCTGATGGAGCTGGCCATTGCCAGCAACGTGCGCGGTATCGACGCCGAGTGCGGCGGCTGCTGCTCGTGTGCCACGTGCCACGTGTACATCGATCCGGCCTGGCTGGACAAGCTGCCCGCTCCCGACGAGATGGAGAACGAACTGCTCGAAGGCGTGGCCGCCGAGCGCACGGACGCCAGCCGGCTCAGCTGTCAGATCGTCCTGAGCGATGCACTGGACGGCATGATCGTGCGCGTGCCGGCAACGCAGGGGTAGAGCATGGCAGACCTCGTCATCCTCGGCGCCTCGTATGCGGGTACCCAGCTCGCGCTGGCCGCGCGCGCCAACGGCTTCGCGGGCGCGATCACCATGATCGGTGACGAGCCGCATCTGCCGTATCAACGGCCGCCATTGTCCAAAGGGTTCCTGCGCGACGAGGTGGATGCGTCGAGCCTGCCCTTGCAGTCGCCCGAGCGCTTCGCGGAAGAGCGCATCGTGCTGCGTACCGGTGTCCGGGCGCTCCGTATCGACCGCACTGCGCGCACGGTCGCGTTGTCCGATGGCAGCACGCTCGGGTATGACCGTCTGGCGCTGACGACGGGGGCGCGCTGCCGTACGTTGTCCTGCGAAGGAGCGGGGCTTGCCAACGTGCATTACCTGCGCGATCTGGCCGATGCCGGCGCGATTCGGGATAGCGCCAGCCGCGTGCGCCATGCCGTGGTGATCGGCGGCGGGTTCATCGGGCTGGAGGTAGCCGCCGCGCTGCGCGTGCTCGGCCTCGACGTTACCGTGGTCGAAATGCAGGAGCGGCTGCTGCAGCGCGCGGTACCGCCACTGATCTCGTCGTTCCTGATGCAGGCGCATGAACGGCAGGGCGTGCACTTCCGCATGGCATCGCGTGTGCGCCGTCTGGTCGGGCAGGGGACGGTCGAGGCAGTGGAGCTCGAATCGGGCGAGGTGCTTCCGGCGGGCATGGTCGTCGCTGGCCTGGGCGTCGTTCCCAACGCGGAGCTGGCGGAAGCTTGCGGGCTGACCGTCGACAACGGGATCGTGGTCGATGCCTTCGCGCGTACCAGCGATCCCCTGATCGTGGCAGCCGGCGACTGCGCGTCGTACCCGAACCCCTGGCTCAATGCTTCGGCTCGCGGCGGCCCGGCCGATCGGCGCGTGCGCGTCGAGTCCATCCAGAGCGCAAACGACCTGGCCCGGGTCGCTGCCGCCGCGCTGGCGGATTGCGCCACGCCGTACGAGGCCGTGCCGTGGTTCTGGTCGGATCAGTACGGCTACAAGGTCCAAATGGTGGGGACTTCGGAGGGACGCGAAGAGATCGTGCTGCGCGGCGAGGTGGCGAGCGGCAAGTTCACCGCCCTGTACTTGCGTGACGGCATCCTCATCGGCGCGGATTCGGTGAATCGGCCCATTGACCATATGGCCGCGCGGCGCCTGGTTGCCGCTCGCGTGCGGTCCGATGCGGCGCTATTGCGGGACGAGTCGGTTGCTCTGAAATCGCTCGTGCCAGCCTGAGCGGCCGCGCTGGTGTACCATACCGCCATTGCATGCAGTGTCTACAAGTTCGTATGCAGTGCTGCCGGAAATCAAAACAATGAGAGGCGTCATGGAATCCCACCAGACCCGGGTATTGGTACAACTGCGCGACCTGATCCTCAAGGGCGAGTTCGAGCCGGGCGCGCGTCTCGCGGAGATCCCGCTGGCCGAGAAGCTCGGCGTCTCGCGCACGCCGGTCAGGCTGGCTCTCGCATCGCTCGAGCAGGAGGGCCTGATCGAGCCATCGCCCAGCAGTGGCTACATGATGCGGCGCTTCACGCCGCGCGAAATCCAGGACGCGATTGCCGTGCGCGGGCATCTCGAAGGCATGGCCGCGCGGCTGGTGGCCGAACATGGGCTCTCGCGGCAATTGACGCTCGATCTGCAGGATTGCCTTCGCGAGGGCGATCGCGCGTTGATGAAGCCGCAACTCGACTACGACGACTACGTCGCGTACAGCAATATGAATGATCGCTTCCACGCGCTGATCGTCGAGGGCAGCGGCAACAGCGCGCTGGTACGCGCCATCGAACTCAACAATCGCCTGCCGTTCGCCGCGGCCAGCGCCATGCTGCCGATGCAGTCCGCCGTGGAAGAGGGCCAGCAATGGCTGGTCTACGCGCATCGCCAGCATCACAGCCTGTTCGATGCCATGCAGCGTGGCGAAGGGACCCGCGCCCAGGCGCTGGCGACCGAACACGTCAATGTGGCCCGCCTCAATCTCGAGACCGCGCTGGATCGTCCGGAGCAGGCATCGCAGGTCATGCCCGCGATGCGCTTGTTCGTCACGGCGGCCTGAACGCCAATCGGCATTTGCCCAGGCCGCGCGCCGATCAGTTCGACGCCTGGTACACCACCTTGTCGTTGACGATGGTCTGCACGGGCTTGATATCCTTGATCTGGTCTTCCGGCACGGTGGTGTAGTCCGCGGACAGCACCACCATATCGGCAAACTTGCCCGGCTCGATCGATCCCTTGCGCGTCTCCTCGAACGTGTAATACGGCCCGGCGTTGGTGTACAGCCGCAGCGCCTCTTCGCGCGAAATGGCCTGGTCGGCGCCATACACCTTGCCGCGCGGGTCCTTGCGCGTGACCATGATGTAGAGGCCAACGAACGGATTGAGGATGTTCACCTGGTTGTCGGTGCCGGCGGCGGTGCCCTCGATGCCGAGCGTGTCGACGAGCCAGCGCGTCGGTACGGCCCGGCCGGCCAGTTCGGTGCCCATGTATTTCTCCACGGTGGCAGCCTTGTCCCACATGAAGATGTTCTGCGCGTCCACGCGAACGCCGAGCGCCTTGGCCCGCTGCATCTGCTCGCGCGTCATGAGGCTGCCGTGGATCACGACGAAGCGACGATCCTTGAGCGAGCGGTCCTTGTCTGCTCCGGCATAGGCGTCCAGCACGAGGTCCACGGCGGCGTCGCCCACGGCATGCGTGCCCACGCGCCAGCCGTGCCGGTTGGCCAGTATCACGCTCTGCTTGTAGGCGACGGGGTCCAGCGCCAGCGTGCCGTGGTTGTGAGGGTCGTCCGCGTAGGCCTGGTGAATATAGGCGGACTTCAGCGTCATGCCGCCATCCGACACGATCTTGATGCCGGCCGTGCGCACCCAGTCGTTTCCGGTGTCGTCCTTGAACCTGGCCGCGTTCAGTTGCTTCTCGAAATCCGCCGCGGTGAGCGCAACCGGTTTCCACATCACGCCAGTGCGTACCGTGGATTGCTTGCGCTCGGCTACGGCGAAATAGGCATCGATCTCGTCTTCGGTCAGCGCGGCATCGATGGCGCTGGTTATGCCCGACGCGTTGTAGACGTGCTGCGCGGCAACCAGCTGGGTAATCAGCTGCTCGCGCGTGGGTCGCGGGATCTTGTGCTCGACCAGATCGATCGCGGTTTCCTCGAGCAGGCCGGTGGCGTCACCGTTGGCATCGCGGTAGATCTTGCCACCCACGGGATCCTTGGTGGCCCGTGTAATGCCTGCCAGTTCCAGCGCCTTGGTGTTGGCCATGGCGAAGTGTCCCACCGTCTGCACGAACAGCGGGTTGGCCGGCGCGGCGACATCGAGCTCCTGACGCGTCAGGTAGCGGTGCTCGGCCAGTTGCGACGGCGGGTGCCAGCGGCCCGACAGCACCCATGCGCCAGGCGCGATGGCTTTACGGCGAATGAATTCGGCAATGATGCGCTGGGTATCGGCCACAGACGTTGCGCTGATGACCTGCGCCGTGGTTTCCGCCGTGCCCGCGCCGATCATGTGGCTATGGCTGTCCATCATGCCGGGGATGACGGTGCGACCCTGAAGGTCGACGACGCGAGTGGCTGGCGCCACGTGCTGGCGGATCGCTTCGGTGGAACCCACGTCGATGAACTTGCCGTCCTTGACCGCAACGGCTTGCGCGATCGAGAAGCGCCGATCCACCGTCACGATCTTGCCGTTGAGGTAAACCGTGTCCGCCGGCGAGGCCGGCGAGAACGCTGGTGAAGACGTGGTGGCGGAGGGCGCGCAGGCACTCGTCATCAGCGCGGCAGTGGCGGTGGCCAACACGGAAAGCCAGGGGTGTGCGCGGTGGGCAGGGGGGCGTGTGCGAATCATCAAAGTCTCCTCTGGTGTGAAATGGGTTGTTGCGATGGGATGGCCCGAGGACGCAAAAAAAAATGGTTTCGCAAGAAGGCTCCGCTTCAGCGCGGCTGCAGGGGAGCCCCTTGCGGTGGGATGACGTCAGAAGATCTGCTTGATGCCCAGCATGGCGCCAAACTGGTTCGCACCTGCCACCGGCGCAGAGCCGCCCGCCGCGTTGCTGACCGAAAGGGCGAGCGAGCCCCGGTTATCGATATAGCCAACCGTGGCGTACGCGAGCGTGCGCTTCGAGAACGAGTACGACCCTCGCATCGCTCCGAGCCATGCCTTGTTCGGGCTGTTGCTGAACTTGACGTAGAACACTTCGCTGGCGACGTTGAAAGCCGGCGTCACGTCGTAGGACGCGCCGGCGTAGTACAGCTGGCTATGGCCGGGCGAATTGGCGGAACCTTCGTTGTTGCGGTTGATGACGCCGAGCCCGACCTTCACGCTGGAGAACAGCGCATAGCCGCCCACCGACAAGCGGTCGTCCTTCAGGCTGCTGCTGGTCAGGCCGCCAAAGGCATCGGCGCCGCCGCGCTGCGAGTCGTAGGCGACGTGTGTCCCCCATTGCGGCGTCTCGTACATCAGCAGGGCCGACCAGGCGCGGCAGGCCTGCACGTCGGCAGGATTCTCGCCGGCGCAGTTCGTGCCCGAGATGCTGTTTGCCCGCACCGTATCGCGCCCCAGACTGTAGGTCGCGCCGACGGTGAATCCTCCGAACTTGCCCTTGTAGGTCACCGCGTTGTCGTGCCGCGCGTTGGGCAGATAGCTATCGATCGAGCCGCTGCCGAACGCGTTCGGCCCAAGCGTGTCCGTGTCGAGGGTGGCCCAGAACAGCATCGAGTACTGACGTCCGAATGCGATCTGGCCCCATTGGCCATTCAGGCCGACAAAGGCTTGCCGGCCGAACAGGCGCCCACCCTGGTTGGAGTTGCCGCTGTCGGGCGCAAAACCCGACTCGAGCACGAACACGCTCTTGATGCCACCGCCCAGGTCCTCGGACCCGCGCATGCCCCAGCGGGATGGCACCGTGCCCGTCAGGTTCGGCATGCGCACGAGGCCGTTTCCGTTCGTCCCCACGTGATTGACGAACTCGACACCGGTGTCCACCACGCCGTAGAGCGTGACGGATTGCGCGTAGGCACCCAGTGGCAAGGCGAGGAAACAAGCGGACACGGCAATACGGCTCAACTTCATACATCTCTCCTTGGTCATGTGGCGCTAGGCCATGTGGATTGTTTTGAGAAATCGAAGGGCGAGTGCTACCCGCACCGGTCGCGGGGAGCGGTGCACAAGGTTGTGGACATGGTCTGAGGCGACGGCGCCGGACGTGTGGCGCCGTCAGGAAGCTTGCCTAGGGCGTTTGAATTCTCATCCGCTGGAACTCGTCTCCGGAGAGGGTGGGGATGCGTCGCGGGCGCCTACGCCCAACATCCTTTCAAGCAGGCCGGCGTCACTGGACAGTGCCGCGCTGGCGCCGGAATGAACGATGCTTCCACGCTCCAGCACGATGACGTGGTCGGTCATCTCGAGCGCCAGGCTGGGATGCTGCTCCACCACGATCGACGGAAGATCCGCCTCGCTCTGCATGCGACGGATGCTGAGCGCGAGCTCTTCCACGATGATCGGCGCCAGCCCTTCCATGGGCTCGTCGAGCAGCAGGATGCGGGGGTTGGTCATCAGCGCGCGTCCAATCGCAAGCATCTGCTGTTCTCCACCGGACAACTGGTTGCCGTAGTTTCCCCGGCGCTCCGCGAGCCGGGGAAACAAGTCGTACACGCGTTGAAGATGCCAGTAGCCGCGGGTGGCCACCACCGTGAGGTTTTCCTCCACCGTCAGCGAAGGAAAAACTTCGCGCTCCTGCGGCACCCAGCCGAGGCCGGCCCTTGCCCTGGCATGGGACGGACGATGCGTGATGTCGTCGCCTAGCCAGTAGATGGACCCGGCTCGCACGCGCGTGTTGCCCATCAGGGTTTCCAGCACGGTCGTCTTGCCCACGCCATTGCGCCCCAGGATCGCGAGGCTATCGCCATCTGGAATGGAGAAGGTCATGTCCTCGAGCACGATGGCCTCACCGTAGCCGGCCGTTACCTTGTCAAAAATCAGCGAGCTAGCCATGCACTGCGACTCCGTGGCCAACCGAAGCGGCGCCATTGCCGGAGAGGGCGGCGATGCTGCCCTTGCGTCCGAGATAGACCTCCTTCACGCCAGGGTCGTTGGCAATCGTCCCCGGTGAGCCTTCGGTAAACACTTTCCCGGCCACGAGCACGGAAATGCGCTGCGCAAATCGAAAGACCAGATTCATATCGTGTTCGATAAACAAAATACTGATGTCCTCCGGCAGCCCCGCGATGACTTCGAAGAGCTCCGTGCTTTCGCCTGCCGGGACCCCGGCCGCCGGCTCGTCGAGCAGAAGGATGCGAGGCTGGGTGGCCAGCGCCAGGGCGATCTCGAGCAGGCGCTGCTTGCCGTACGCCATTTCCACGACGGGTACGTTGGCAAGGTCTGCCAGCCGAAGGCTGCCGAGGATCTCCATCGCCTCGTCGTGGATCTTGCGCATGGACCCGACGGGCTTCCACCAGCATGCGCCCAGGCCTTCGCGCTCGCAGACGGCCAGCACGACGGAACTCAGCGGCGTCAGCCGGGGAAACAGCGTGTTGATCTGAAACGTTCGCGACAGCCCCGCCCGCACGCGCTGATCCGCGCGCAGGTGCGTGATGTCCTGACCGCCAAGTTCGACGCGGCCCGAGGTGGGACGAATCACGCCAGTCAACAGATTGATCAGCGTGGTCTTGCCGGCGCCGTTCGGACCGATGAGGGCATGTCTGGCACCCGGCTCGATACACAGATTCACGCCGCCTACGGCATCGAAGGAGCCGAAGCGCACGCCGAGATCCGTGGTGCGCAACATCAGCGTCTCGCTCATCGCGTCCTCCCCACCGGCGCCAGCCGGGCAAGCAGGCCCATGATGCCGCCGCGGCCGGCGAGGGCCGCCGCGATCAGGAAGATCCCGAGCCAGAACATCCAGAACTGCGGGTCCAGATCGGCGAACACGTCATGCAGCGTCATATAGACAAAGGCACCCACCATGCCGCCGTACAGTCGTCCCGCACCGCCGACGACGAGGATGATGAGAATTTCGGCGGACTTGGCGAATCCAAGCGATTCGATACCGACGAACTGGGTGGTCTGTGCCAGCAGCGCACCCGCGACACCGGCAAAGGCGGCGGACAGGCAGTAGGCGAGGCGCAGCCGCGCGTCGACCGGGGAGCCCAGCGCGAGCATGCGCTTGCGGTTGTCATGAATGCCGCGCAGCACGAGGCCGAACGGCGATCGCAGCATCAGCCGGACGACCAGGAAGGCGCTTGCCACGACCGCGAAGGCGTACCAGAACGCGGTATGTCCCCACAGATCGAATTCGTAGCGCCCGAACAGCGGCGCCATGACGATGCCCTGGAGCCCGTCCGTGCCTCCGGTGAGCGAACTTGCACGATTGGCGATTTCAGCGAGCAGTACCCCCACGCCGATCGTGATCATGAGCCGGGCCAGATCGCCACCGCGTACGATCAGATAACTGAGCAGGTATCCGGCGATGGCGCATACGACCAGCGCCGCGCCAATGCCAAGCAGCGGATCGTTCCAGGAGTGCCGGGCCAGCAGACCGGCGCAGTATGCGCCCATGCCAAAGAAGGTTGCGTGGCCGACGGTCAGAATGCCGGCGTACCCCAGCGCGATGTCCAGAGACAGCGCGAACAGGCCCATGATGAGGATCTGGCTGACCAGTGGTAGCTTGTCGGGCAGGAACAGATAGCTGCTTGCCACGGCCAGCCAGAACGCGAACTCGGCAAGTCCGGCGTGGCGCGGCGTCAGAGGGATCGTTTTCACGCAAGAGCCTTTCGCGAAAGAATACCGTTGGGTCGAATCAGCAGGGCCGCGACCATGAAGACGTAGATGAAGAAGGCGCCGATTTCCGGCAGGTAGTACTTGCCGGCAACGTCGATCAATCCCACCATGAGCGCCGCGACGAACGGGCCGACGATGGACCCGGCGCCGCCGACGCACACCACGATCAGGAAGTACACGAGATACTTGAGCGGGAAAGTGGGCTCCAGGCCCAGCATCCCGAGACTCAGCGCGCCGCCCAGGCCCGCCAGTCCGCACCCCAGCGAGAAGGTCAGCATGAAGAGCCGCTGCACGCGGATGCCGGTACCCTCTGCCACGCGCTGATTGTCGACTGCCGCCCGCACCATGGCGCCGTACCGGGTGCGCGTCATCGCGAGTCGCAGCGCCGCAAAGACGACGATGCCGCAGGCGATCAGAAACAACCGGTAGTGGCCGGCTTCGACGCCGAGAATCGTCATGCGCCCCTGCAGGCTGGCGGGCAGCGCGAATGGCTGCACCGACGGACCGCAGAAGTAGGTCGCTCCCGCGATCGACACGAAGACGACGCCGATCGACATGAGCAACTGGTCGAGGGGGCTCGATCGATACAACCGCCTGAAGATCAGGCCTTCGCAGATGGCGCCGATCGCCGCGGCCGCGACAAAGCCCGCAACAAGGCTTGCATAGAAATTCAAGGCCATGTGCTGCATCGCCAGCGACGCGGCGTAGCCTCCCGCCATGGCGAAGGTGCCATGCGCGAGATTGACGTAATGCATCAGACCCATCGTGATGGACAGGCCTACCGCGATCAGAAACAGGAGCATGCCGTAGGCCACTCCGTCGAAAATAACGGTTCCCATCTTTTACTTCGCTTCCTTGCCGGGATCCGCCACGCGTTCGAAGGAATCGAACTCGACGTTGACGAGCTCGCCGTTGACCTTCTCGGTCCGGCGGATGTACACGGTCTGCACGATGTCTCGCGTCTTCGGATCGATCTCGATCGGCCCGCGCGGGCTCTCGAACTGGAGGCCGCTCATGGCTGCCATGACCTTCGCGCCATCCGGGTCGCCCCCCGTCTTCTTCAGTGCAAGATCGAATGCCGCCATGCCGTCGTATGCCGCCACCGCGAAATAGCTGGGGCGCATCTTCTTGCCATAGGCCGCATAGAAATCGGAAATGAACTTCTGATTCAGTGGCGACTTGTGGGCGTAGGAGTAGTGGTGACTGGTCGTCAGTCCCAGCGCGACATCGCCGGTTGCGGCGAGGTAGCTGTCATCGGTGGCTTCGCCCGTGGCAATGAGCTTGATCCCGGCATCGTCCATGCCCCGTTCTTTCCACGTCTTCAGGAAGGCGGGAGGCATCACGCCGGAGGGGAAGAAGATAAACACCGCTTGCGGTTTGGCATCCTTGATGCGCTGCACGTAAGCCGAGAAATCCGGATTGCTCATGGGGGTGCGGACACTTCCCACAATCTTTCCGCCCTCGGCCGTGAATGCCTTGGTGAATGCCGACTCGGCATCTGCGCCGGACGCGTAGTCGGCGGTCACCGTATAGACCTCCTTGATCTTGTTCCTCGCCGCCCACCTGGCCATCGGGGCGGACACCTGCTCGACCGTGAACGACACGCGCGACACATACGGCGACGACGCAGTGATGCCGGACGAGCTGGCATTCATGACTACGGTCGGAATCTTCGCCTGGGTCGCCACGGACGCGACCGCGTACGCGTTCGGGCTGAAGTCGAGCCCGGCCAGCAATTGCACCTTGTTCCGGACGATCAGTTCCTGTGCAAGCCGCTTTGCTGTCTCGGGGGCGGGGCCGCCGGTGTCCTTCCTGACCAGTTCGACGGGCCGGCCCCCCAGCTTTCCGCCGTGCTGCTTGAGGTAAAGGTCCATCCCGGCATCGAATTGCCGACCATAGTCTGCGTAAGGCCCCGAGTAGGTGGCGATCACACCGATGCGCAGAGGCTCGTCGGCGGCCGAAGCAGCGCTTGCACACGACAAGGCAAGGGCAGGGAGGAGAAGTCGGGACAGTTTTTTCATGCGTATCTCTTGTGAGTTCGTGTGGACACAGCCGGCGGCGTTATGTATGCAGCCACATTCTTCAGTGGCGCCTCATACCGATGAGATCACTTTTATTGTCGGCAGTTGGCGCATTGTTGCATGCATTAATAACGTGACACCAAGGAAAATCGCGTCATTCGCGCCTATTAAGTTGATAAAAAAGCATTTTTTAGGGAAAGTCCTAACCTCTTTTCGATGGTATTGGATGCAATGAAATGCAATCGCTGTGCCAGATCGTATCGGCTGTATGCAGCGCTGGAAGAAGTTGACGTTATTTCTTTTAAATCAGCGAGATACGATGTTGCTGGTCCGTATCTGGGGACGCGGCTCGCGCTCATGCGCGCGAACCGGAACGGTGCATTGGCACCACGAGTGGGCGTCAGGCGGATTGGGACAATGGGCTGCCGATCGTGTAGTGGGCAGCCCGGCCTTGGCGGCGGACGAAAAGAGAGGCTTCCGGGAGGTCAGGCCGGTGGGAAGCCGAGCATCCGGGCAAAGTCCGGCACGGACTGTCGCGGCGTTCTGGTCTGATTGACCGGCGCTTCCGCATCCGCGTACCCCATGGAGATACCGAACGCGGTGATCTCCTCGTCGGGCATCTGCAGGTGAGATGCGATCTGGTCGTGCAACTGCGCAAACGCGACCTGTGGGCAGGTATCGATGCCCCGGGCTTTCGCCGCGATCATCAGGTTCTGCGCGAACAGGCCGATATCGATCCAGCTATGCGGCTTCAGCCGGCGGTCGATGCCGATGATGAGTCCCACCGGCGCGCCGAAGAACGAAAAATTCCGCTCGGTCTGACGCATGCGCGATGCCACGTCGTTCCGGTCGATATTCAGCGAGGCGTAGTAGCGCGCGCCAAAGTCCATCACCCTTGCCCGATACGTATCGGGCAACGGGTCGGGAAAATGGGCGGGCGCCGGCATGTCGCCGGCGCGGAAGGCCTTGACCAGCCTGTCCGTCAACGCATCCTTGAACGCGCCTGTCACCACGTACACGCGCCACGGCTGGGTATTGCCACCGCTCGGTGCGGTCGAGGCATCTTCCAGAATCTGCTCCACGACCTCCCTGGGTAGCGGCACGGGTTTGAAGGCGCGGACCGAGCGGCGGCCGCTTGCCACCGAGGCAACGCATCGTGCGATGGCGTCCTGGGGCATGGTGTCCTGGAGCATGGACTACTCCTGCGGCGCCGGATGGTACGAGATCCGGCCCGATGGCAGGAAGAACAGTGCGATCACCGCGCCGCCTTTCGCTTCCGGATAGTGATGGCTGCCCGGCGCGGGAGCTGTCCAGCCTTCCGCGCGCCAGCCATCGGGACCGTTGAGGAAGGCGCCCTGGTTCAACGGCACAACCATATTGAATTCTCCATAGGGGTGGCCATGGTATTGCCCGCGGAAACGGCGATCCGGATGCCCCTGCTGGTTGTCCGTGCTGTCCATGTAGACCGCCGTGATGCTGAAATGCAGCGTGCGCGCGGTGGGTTCGGCGATGCGGCTGCGGCGATATTTCGGGCCGTCGATCTCGACGTTGGCGGCCCAGCCGTCTTCCACGCCCTTCCGGATCAACCGCGACAAGGTCTGGTAGAGCTCGCTGCCGGGCCCGTACTTCTCGTTGAGCCAGCGCTCGATATCGCTGTTGGTCGTGATGTCCTTGACTTCCTCGAGGAAGGGAATGCAACGCTCGATCAGCGCTTCGCGATCGTTGTTGAGAATGTCGGCTGTCATGGTGCGGGGAAACGGTTGTGAATGGATGCACCCAATATTGCGCCGAGACCGGATTGAGTGGAATTGATGTATGTGCAAGCGCATAATGCATGCGATTCAACTCACCAAGCCGCGATCATGAGCATCGGCCGCACGGACCTGAACCTGCTGAAGGTATTCGAGGCTGTCTACGAAGAACGCAACCTGATTCTGGCAGGCAAGCGCCTGCATCTCACGCAATCGGCGGTAAGCCATGCGCTTCGCAGGCTGCGTGAGTTGGTGGGCGATGAGCTGTTCATCCGAACGGGGAAGGGCATGGAGCCTACCGGCCGCGCGATGGCGATGGCGCCAAGCCTGCTGGACTCCCTGCGTCGCATTCAGGATGCATTTGGCATGGCGCCCTTTGCCCCGGAGCAATCCCAGCGACGATTTGTGATCGCGGCCAACGATCTTGTGACGGAAGTCATCATCGCCCCGCTGTCGCGCGAACTGCTGACGGTGGCGCCCGCGGTCGACCTCGTGATTCGGCCTTCGACACGGCTGGACCTCGCGGAGCAGATCGATCTCGGGCGCATCGATCTCGCCATCGGCATCTTCTCGCAGGTACCCTCGCGCTTCAGTTCGCGCGAGCTGATGTCGCAGGGAGAGTCGATCCTGATGCGAAGGGGGCATCCTGCCTCACGCCGGAAACTCAAGGTTGCGGATTTGGGGAAGTATCCGCTGGTCACGCTATCGGTGGGCGGGCACGAGGAAGGCGCGGTGGGAGGGTTTATCGTGGAGCGCGGCCTGGCGCGACAGTCGGAGATGTTCGACCGGCGGGCGTTGGAGCACGCTTTCAACGAAGCGCAGGCGATACCGCGCGTGCGAGTGACGGTTCCCCACTCGCTCGCCATTCCGGCGTTACTGCGCGATACCGATATGCTGGCGGTGGTGCCATCTCTGCTTGCGAAGGCGCTTGCCAGCAACAGCGATTTGATTTGCCGCGCGTCGCCCTATGCAGGCGGGCACGAGACGATGTGCGCGGTATGGCATGGGCGCGACGATTACGACGTGGGTCACACGTGGCTGCGCGAACTGGTTGCGCGCGTGGCGCGAACCGCGGAGCAGGCGCTCCAATAGCGGAAGCCGTGTCGGCCCGGCAACCCGGCAACCCGCCTGCGGAACCAGGCCGCGCGACTGGCGGGGCGCCATGTCATCAGGGTGTCTTGCCGATGTCCCCCGTGGCGAGCGCCAGCGTCGCCGCCGCGGCCAATGCCGCGCTATAGGCATCGGCCGACGCATTGCGCGCAAGCAGCAACTGGTTCTGTGCGAGGTTGGCCTCGGTGACGGTGCCGACGCCCTTTCGATA
Source organism: Cupriavidus sp. OTU4054 (assembly GCF_038440175.1). Taxonomy (NCBI): domain Bacteria; kingdom Pseudomonadati; phylum Pseudomonadota; class Betaproteobacteria; order Burkholderiales; family Burkholderiaceae; genus Cupriavidus; species Cupriavidus sp. OTU4054. The sequence goes on along the minus strand of NZ_JASATF010000009.1, from coordinate 77,659 downwards.
GGCGTTATAGGCCGCGTCATAAGAGGTCTGGGCGGCGGCGGCCAGGGTCTTGGCGGCGTCATAGGCGGCCAGGCTCGATTCCAGTGCGCTCTGGCTGACGACCACCTGGCGTACCGATTCCTCCTTTGCACGGGTCAACCTTGCCGACGCACTGTCCGCGTCATTGCGCGCCTGCGCCAGCACGGCGGAGCGCGTGCCGCCGTCGTAGATCGGCAGCGTCACGCCCAGGAACACGCTGTTGCCGTAGCGATAGCCATTGAGGTTGACCGTCGGCGGCTGCTGTCCCACGGGTGGAATCGCTGTAATGGTCGAACCCCCCGACGCATACGAGGCGAACGCGGACATGAACACCTTTGGCATGAACGCGGCTTCGGCGGACTTCACACGGGCCTCGTTGGCGCGCTCGAGCGCGTAGGCGGCCAGCACATCGGGCCGTTGGGAAATGGCCTGCTCCACGATCTGTTCGATCGAGCTGCGCAGCGCCGGGGACAGGGGCCGCACGGGCATCTCGGCGATCCGCGGCTTCGACAGCGGAGAAATACCGACGGCATTGATCAGTCCCAGATAGGCATCGGTCGCCGCGCCTTGTGCCTGTACCTTCGCCAGGTTGGTCTGCGCCTGGTTCTGCGTGGCCTGTGCTACCTCCACCACCGTGCCGATGCCCCGCTGGTAGCGCGATCTGGCGGCCGTCAGCACGGCATCGGCATTCGCCATGGCCTGGTCCACGGTGGCCACTCTCGAGCGGGCAGCCTGGTAGCGGTAATACGCCACGCTGACCTCGTGGATGATGCGCTGGTGCATGGAGGTGAACGCGATGTTCGCAGCCACCGTCATCTGCTCCGCGGCTTCCACCACGCCGGCCCGCTCCCCGAAATCGAACAGCAGCCATTGCAGCGACAGCACCGATACCGCTCCCTGGTGAGAGATGTCCGCGCCTGCCTGCCCCAGCGCGGTGGGACTGGACAGATGGCCGTTCTGCCAGCCGCCCATTGCCGATACCGATAGCCGTGGAAGATAGGTGCTGCGAGCAATGCCGGTCGCCAGTGCGGCATTGCGGGCATCGTTCCATGCCACCCGCGTCAGTGGGTTGGACGATTCCGCCAGGTCGATCAGCTCGGGCAGCGTGTAGTCGTGAGCGGGATCGAGCGGCGCCGGCGGGGCAATCGTTCCCAGCGCGGTATTTGCCGGCAGCACATGGTTCGATGGTCTGTCCTGCGGCGTGGGCTTGCTTGCCGCACCGGCGACGATCTCCCCCGTGGCCGTGGTGGCCGGCTGCCATGGCAGGTCGGGCCGCGGCGGCGCAAGGTCCAGCGCCGACGTGGCACAGCCGGTCAGGGTCAGCAGCGCGCAAAGCGGCAGCAGCGCGAAGGAATCAGGGTTGCGCATGGGAAGGGGAGGAAGTGACCGCGCCCGGACGCGATGCAGACAGTTGTTCATCGACCAGCGCAAGCAGGGCGTCGCGCGTACGGTCGCTCTGGCCGCTTTGGTCGCTTTGGTCGCTTTGGTCGCGCTGGCCGCCCTGGTCGTCCCCGGGACGGATGTCCTGAACGGCGGGCGGCGCCTCGTCGGTACTCACCGCATGAAGCCGCGCGGCGACCGCGGGGTCGCCCGGATACCGCTCCGCGAGCATGAACAGCATGCCTGCCACCGCGTCGAGTACGCGCAGCCGCTGCCGGCGGGTTTCCACCCACGCGGACGAGGGACCGACGGAGGCAGGTTCGTAGCCTGTCAGCAGCAAGTCCTGCGCGATATTGCCGTGCAAGGCCTGGGCACTGGCGGCATGCCGGCGGCGCACGGCGGCCCGCGGGGCGTCGATCAGTTGCTGCCACTCGCTGACCAGCGCCGACAGTGTCGCTTCGATACGCCCGGCGATACTGACTGGCCAGACGCGTGTGAACACTCCATACACGACCAGATTGCCGATGATGATGCCGATCACGCGGTCACGCGCAATGGTCAGGTCGAACCCCGGCCCCGGCCCCTGGATGACGCAGAGATAGAACGCAAACGCGATCTGCAGGCCCGCGTACGCGATACGCGGCGAGCCTGTGGCCACCCAGGCGGACAGCCAGGTGCCCACGAACACCAGCGCCAGCAGCCCGCCGACGGAATCGAGTGCCGGCACGATATAGACGAGGGTCGCGGTGCCCACTGCCGCGCCAGCCACGCACCCTGCCAGCCGCAGGGCAAGCTTCTCGACGGATTCCGCCGCGGTACCCAGCGACACGAGGTAGCACGTAATGAAGCAGGTATGGATGCCAGGCCAGTTCAACTGCTGGTAAAGCAGGTAGCAGAACATTGCCGCGCCGGTGGTCTTCAGCGCGTAGTGGACATGGGCACGGTTGCTGAAGGCGTCGGCATCCAGGAATCCGCCGGATTTCCCGGCCGGCTCGCGCTGCGGGGCGCTGGATGCGGCCGGCGCGTCGGGCTCGGCATAGTGTTCGATGGCATCGCGCAGCGCCTGCGCCACGGATTGCTGCACCGGTGACAACACCGTGACATCGGGCCACGGCAGTGTGATGTCGACGGGATAGCCGCCTGTTGCGAGCATGCGCGCCATGGCTTCGAGCGTGTCGGCCGCCGGCATCGCGAAGACGGCTGGCAGTCTCGCCCCGGCCTGCCGGCAGCCGACATCGGCGGCCATCAGGATTGCCGTGGTCGAGGTCGTCGCCTGGCGCAGCGCCAGTACGTCCGCCGTGTTCGCGCTGCCTTCGAACTTTGCCAGCTTGAGCCACCCGTCCACGGGCTGGACGCCATCGCGCAACACCTTCTCCAGGGCGGCGCAGTGCGATTGCGGATCGCGCAGGCTTTGCGCCGCGACAGTCAGGCAATGCGCCAGCCGCGCACCTGCCAGCCGCCGCGGCGAGGGTCCGATGAGCAGGTTGACCACCACGTTCGCGCCGATGGGAATCGCCACCATCAGCAGCGTGTACAGCAGCGCCCGTGTGGCGACCTCACCGCCGGGCACGAGGCCGAGCTCGTCCAGGCCGAAGCCGACGATCATCGCCACGATGGCCCCGACAGGGCGCAGCTTGCTCGCGGAGGTCAGGAAGAGCAGGCCGACCGACAACACCGTCATGCACGCGACGCGTAGCATGGGGTTGTCGAGCGTGAAATTGGCCAGCACGATCACCAGCCCGACGATGAGGCTGACCAGGATCAGCATGGCGATGCTCATCACGATACTGCTGGTTCGGTCCGCGCGATTGACGAAAAAGATCACGTACGCCGAGATGGCGGCTTCCGGCGTGCCGTACATGGCGGCAATCAGCACGGTCAGCGTGCTGGCCACGGCGATGCGCGTGGTGGCGGCCGCGCGCCCTGGAAACGGCGCGAGCAGCGCGCCGAGGTCGGCAATGCCGATGCGGCGCCGTTCAGCGGCAGGATGCGCCACGCCCGACCTCGACCGTCGCACTCGCCCCGACCCGCGCCAGCGCCTCCGGTGGCTCGTCCAGCTTGATGCGCACCGGGAACCGGTGCGCCACGCGCACCCAGTTCACGGAAGGCTGCACGTAGGGAAGGGAGCGCGGCAGGTTGAGGCGGTCGGTGTCGGTGATACCCACTCCGATGCCCTGCACGGTGCCACGAATCGCCTCGCGCCGGTCGATCATCGAGTAGACCGTGGCGCAGTCGCCGACACGGATATGGCCAAGTTGCGTTTCGCGGAAGTTTGCGACCGCGAACCACTCTCCGGTATGAACGAGCACGAACAGCGACTGGTTGGGAATCACGACTTCGCCGGCCAGCACCGTAAGGCCGATGACGCGGCCATCATGCGGGGCGCGGACCACGGTATCGTCCAACGCGCGCTGGGCGATGGCCAATGCTGCTTCCCGCGCGTGCACGGTGGCGATGGCGTCGTCCTCGTTGCCAACGGCCTGCGCCGTCGTGGCCCGCTGTACCTGCGCCTGCTTGAGGGTCACCGCCGCATCGTTCCTGGCCACCTCGGCCTGGTCGAGCTGTTGCTTCGGCACGTAGCCGTCGGCGGCGAGCGGGCGCAACCGTTCCACGGTACGTTGGGCCAGCGCGTAGTTCTGCTCGGCGCGGGCGATCTGATCGGAGGCGACCGACGCCGTGCCGCGCTCGGTCCCGACGGCGCGGCGCCGCGTGCCGAGCATCGCCTTTGCCAGCTCGAGGTCTGCCTGCGCCTGGGCCAGGGCGAGCCGGTAGGGGACGGGGTCGATTTCGAACAGGACGTCGCCCCTGGACACGTGCTGGTTTTCGGTGACCAGGATGCGCGCAATCCGCCCGCCAACCGGAGATGCCACGTGGACCAGATCCGCGTCGAGCGTGGCATCGTCGGTCGATGGATATCCGGACGTACGTGCGTATGCATAGATGGAAAGCGCGACGGCCAGCAGGACGATGACCAGCGCAATCAGTTTCCCGCCCAACGGGCTGCGGCGGACGCCGGCCATTTTCATAGATGCCCCGCACCGAGTAGCCAGACGATTTCGGCAATCATGACGCCGATCGCCGTATTGACGAGTAGCTGGAAGCGGACGGTTTCCGCCCAGCCGGTTGCGACGAACACACGCCAGGCAATCACGGCGCCCAGAATACCGATCAATGCGCTGAGCAGCCAGAGCGGAAAATACGCTCCGAACAGGACAAAGGAAGGGGCGCCCGCACAGCCATGAAGCAGGGCAGCCAACACTGCGAGCGGGAGCAAGCGAGCCATGGGTCAGGATGGCCAGAGGGACACATGAAAGTTCCACGCAATATAGCAGTGCTCAATCCCGATTGTCCAAGGGATCGAGCGATGCAGGCGGCCGGCAACTCGCCTTGCGGATCAGCGCTGCGGCATTCCCTGACAGAGCGCGAGGTTGTGCCGGATCGCCTTGCCCGTGGGATCGTAGTTGTCCTTGTCGCAGGGCGGCAAGCTGATCGAATCGTCCCGGGTCATGCGCACGGCCACCGTGTCCGACAGGGCCGCAAGGCACTGCGCCCGATCGCCCCGATGGAATTCGGTGATGGCGAGATCGCTGCGCGCCTTGTCGATCTCGATCCAGTGCATGAATGGCTTGCATTCGCCGATCAACGCCGTCAGCGTGCCGCGCGCGGCGTCGTAGTTTTTCGCCGCGTATTGCCGGTGCGACAGCGAGACTCGCGCGGTGCGCTGACGATCGGTACATGCCGGCGGCGGCAGGCGATATTCGCCGTCGAAGCTTGCCCGCATGCCGCAGGAATCGCGACAGGCTTCGACGGTCGCCTCCACGTCGAGGTTGAGCGTATCGCCGCTGCGCGAGAACGCGATGCGGCATTGGCTGTCCTTGACCAACCCGGTCTTGCCCTTGATCACGCCTTCGGCCGTGCAAGTATGGCAATTGACACCGATGGTGTCGATGGTGAACGCGGACCCCTTCACCGTCAGCGTGCCGTGCGCGCTGCCGCCGTCGGTGTAGGCGTACTGGCCTGGCGGTACGTCGGCCGCGAACGCGGATGCGGTCATGGCCATCGCGGCGCATGTCGCGGCTTGGCGGAGCCAGTGGGAGAGGGGCATGGATGGCCTGTTGTTGTTGGGGGAATCGGCAAGTGTTTCAGGGCGCGCCCACATCCGGGCTCACCACAGCGGTGCTCACCACCGCGTGGCTCACCACCGCGCCAGCTTCTCCAGGATCGACGCGCGGATATTGTCGATATGTTCGGCCGTCTGGCGCGCGGCCTCCGCGCCGTCGCCGCGTTCGAGGGCGGCGATCATGGCCAGGTGTTCATGGCACACGGGGCCGAGTCGGCGCTCGAGTCGCTTGAGCGAGAACATGCGCGTCTTGCGTCGGACTTCCGCGATGATGCCGGCCAGCATCTCGTTGTCGCAGTACTTGCAGATGACGCCATGCAGATCGGCGTCCAGCACCTGATGCTCGGGATTGCCGGGCTCGTTGCGCGCAAGCAGTTCCTCCACGCGCCGGCGTAGCCGTTCCAGTTCGGACTGCGGGATCTGCCCCGCGGCGCGGGAGGCCGCGTCGGGTTCCAGCAGGCGCCGGACGTGCAGGGCCTCGAGGATCTCCTGCACCGTCACCTGCCTCACGAACAGACGGCTGTTCGCGCCCCGTTCCAGCAGGCGCTCGCCTTCGAGCCGGTGGAGGGCTTCGCGCAGCGGCGTGCGCGAGAAGCCAAGCTGGGCGGCGAGGGCCCGTTCCTGGATGGGATCGCCGGGATGCAGCCCGCCGGAGACGAGCAGATCCAGCACGGCCTCGTAGGCGAGGTTGCCCAATGCGCGTTCCTTCGGGGTTTCGTCAGCCGTTGCTGCCGGAAGAAGGCTGGCATCCGTCTCCGTCTCCACGGCGGATGCTGGAAAAGCGAGTGCGGTCGTTTTTGTCATGTTGCGAAGTATGGCACGCAGTTTGCTTGAATGCCAGTGGTATACCAATGGCATTCGATGTGAATGCCGATCCTTACGCTACGCGAATTTCATGCCGACTTCCTCCGCCGCCCATCGACTCTCCCAGCGCCTGGCCATGGCGCGTCCGTCCGCCACCGGCGCCATGTCCGAGGCCGCCCGGCGCCTTGCCGAAGACGGCAAGCCCGTCATCAGCCTGTCCGAAGGCGAACTGGATTTCGATACGCCCGCGCATATCCAGCTGGCGGCCATCCAGGCCATGACGGCAGGGGAGACGCGCTACACGAACGTGGGCGGCACGCACCAACTCAAGGCGGCGATTGCACGGAAACTGGCCCGCGACAACGATCTGCACTATGTCGAAGCAGAAATCATCGCGGGCACGGGCGCCAAGCAGATGTTGTTCAACGCGTTGCTCGCCACCGTCGATGCCGGGGACGAAGTGATCGTCACCGCCCCGTACTGGGTGTCGTATAGCGACATGGTCCATATCGCCGGTGGTACGCCGGTGCTGGTCACGGCAACGCCCGCGGACGACTTCAAGCTCACACCGGCCGCGCTGCGCGCCGCACTGACGCCGCGCACGCGCTGGCTCATGCTCAACTCGCCGTGCAACCCGTCGGGCGCTCTCTACTCGGCCGGCGAACTGCGCGCGCTGGCCGACGTCCTCGATGACTATCCCGATGTGCTCGTGCTGTCGGACGAGATCTACGAAGAGATCCTGTTCGACGGCACGTTCACGTCGTTCGCACAGGCCGCGCCGGCCATGCGCGACCGTACGCTGACCGTCAACGGCGTATCCAAGGCGTATGCGATGACGGGCTGGCGCCTCGGCTACGCGGCCGGTCCCGCGTGGCTGATCAAGGCCATGGCGCTGCTGCAGTCCCAGAGCACCAGCAACCCCAGTGCGATCAGCCAGGCAGGAGCGGTGGCCGCGCTGAACGGTCCGCAGGACTTTCTCGATGGCTGGCGTACCCGCCTGCGCGCGCGCCGCGACCTCGCGCTCTCCGTGCTGGCCGACGCCGCGCCCGTGCTCACCATGCGCCGTCCCCCCGCTGCGTTCTATCTGTATGCGGACTGCGCCGCCGCGCTCGGCATGCGCACGCCGGATGGCAAGCGCATCGAGACCGATACCGACTTCGCGATGTACCTGCTGCACGCGGCCCATGTCGCCGTGGTGCCCGGTTCGGCTTTCGGGCTGGCCCCCTACGTACGGCTGGCCTACGCGCTGGCCGATGACCGGCTGCGCGAGGCGTGCGAGCGCATCGTGACGGCCTGTGCCGCGCTGGAGCGCATGTCATGGTGATGGCGCAAACGGCCCTCGCACAAGCAGCCACCGTGCAATCGGGCGATGGGCTTCTTGCGCTGACGGATTGTCGCATCGAGCCCGTCGGCGACCGCTGCCTGCAGATTCGTCTCGGCGATCAGGTCGGCGTGGCGGTCAGCCAGCGCGTGCATGCGGTGACCGAGTACCTGCTGCGGCAGCGCTGGCCCGGAGTGCGCGATGTCGTGCCCGCGTTCACCACGGTGGCCGTCCACTTTCGTCCCGAGATGTTTGCGCGTGACAAGGGCGCGCCGTTCGTCCAGCTCTCCGCATGGATACGCGACGCGCTGGTCGATGGCGTGCCCGCCGTGGTCCACGCCGGCCGCGAAGTGGAAGTGCCCGCCTGCTATGGCGGCGAGTACGGTCCCGACCTCGAAGACGTGGCACGTGCCTGCGAGATCGATACGGCCGAAGTCATCCGGCTCCATTGCGCCACACCGCTCACGCTCTACACCTTCTTCTTCTCTCCGGGCAATCCGTTTGCGGGACCGTTGCATCCGCGCCTTGCCGTACCGCGCCGTGCCACGCCACGCACGCTGGTGCCGGCCGGATCGGTCGCGATCGCGAACGGCATCTCGTCGATCTATCAGGACGCATCGCCGGGCGGCTGGAACCTGATCGCGCGCACGCCGTGGAACCTGTTCCATGTGGGCCAGAATCCGCCGACCCGCCTGCAACTCGGGGACCGGCTGCGCTTCGTGCCCATTACGCCGGCCGAGTTCGACGCCATGCTGGAGCCGCGGCCATGAACGCGATGCGTGTGGACAAGCCCGGCATGCTGTCGGTGCTGCAGGACGGCGGCCGCTACGGTTACCAGCGCTTTGGCGTGCCCGTCAACGGCGCGATGGACGAATGGTCGTATCCGCTGGCCAATGTGCTGGTGGGCAACGCCGCCGATACGGCCGCGCTCGAAATCACGCTCAATGGTCCCACCGTGCGCTTTGCGCAGGACACGCTGATCGCGGTGACCGGTGCCGATCTCGCCGTGACGGCCGGTGGCGTGCCGCTGCCTACCCATTGCGCGGTGATGGTGCGCCACGACGTGCCGATCGCGCTCGGTCACTGCCGCCGCGGTGCCCGCGCCTATCTGGCCGTGCGCGGCGGCTTCGCGCCCGACGCGGTGCTGGGCAGCCGGAGCACGAACCTGCGTGCCCGCTTCGGCGGCATGGAGGGCCGCGCGCTGCGGGCCGGAGATCGCATCGCCATCGCATCCCCGCGCAGGGAGATGCTGCCGCTGGCCCGGATGATGGTGCAGAGCGCCATGCCATGGGTCGCGGCGGAGGCGCCCGCCGATTGCGCCGCGCCGGACGCGGGCGATGCCATCCGCTTTCTGCCGGGCCCGCAATGGGAGTGCTTTACGCCGGCCGCGCGCAAGGCCTTCGAGGTCGAGGCCTATACGGTATCGAACCAGTCGGACCGCATGGGCTATCGGCTCGAAGGGCCCGCGCTCGCGCTGGCCGCGCCGCTGGAAATGGTGTCGGAGGCGGTGAGCTTCGGCACCGTGCAGGTGCCCCCGGGCGGCGCGCCGATCGTGCTGATGGCCGACCGGCAGAGCGTCGGCGGCTATCCAAAGATCGCCTACGTCATCAGCGCCGACCTGCCGCGGCTGGCGCAGGCCGTGCCCGGTACCGCGCTGCGCTTCCGCGCCGTGACGCCCGAGACCGCGCATCGCGCGCTGCTGGCGATGACGGACCGGCTCGATGCCATTGCCGCCGAGGCGGCACGGCTGATCGGCCTCCCGACATAACCCCCCAAATCACGAGAACGAACGAGGAAATCACCGATGCCAACTCTCGATATCAACTGTGACATGGGCGAAAGCTTCGGCGCCTGGCGCATGGGCGACGATGCCGCGATCCTGCGCCATGTCACGTCCGCGAACATCGCGTGCGGCTTCCACGCCGGAGATCCCGACGTGATGCTGGCCACCGTGCGCGCCGCCGCCGAGGCCGGCGTGGCCGTGGGCGCCCATCCCGGCCTGCCCGACCTCCAGGGCTTTGGCCGCCGCGCCATGGCCATGACGGCCGCCGAGGTCTACGCGCTCACGGTCTATCAGGTCGGCGCGATGCTGGGCGTCACGCGCGCGGTCGGCGTGCCGCTGCACCACGTGAAGACGCACGGCGCGCTCTACAACATGACCGCGCGCGATCCCGCGCTCGCCGCCGCGGTGGCCGATGCCGTGCGCGCGGTATCGCCCGAGGTGCTCATCTACGTGGCCAACGCCAATATGGCCGCCGCCGCGGAGGCCGCGGGCCTGCGCGTGGCCAACGAGGTGTATGCCGACCGCTCCTACCAGGACGACGCCACGCTCACGCCGCGCTCGATGCCGCACGCGATGATCGAAGACGTCGACGCGTCCATCGCGCAGGTACGCCGCATGGTGCTCGACGGCAGCGTGCAGGCGCTCTCCGGCAAGTCGGTGCCCATCGCGGCCGACACGCTGTGCATCCACGGCGACCAGCCCGGCGCGGTCCTGTTCGCCGAACGTATTCGCAGTGCCCTGATCGCCGACGGCATTGCCATCCGGCCGCTTTGAATCCCATCCCTTGCTTCCACGACTATCAGGTATATCCATGACCACCAAGCTGAACCTGCCCGCCGCCCGCCTGCTCAAGATCGCAACCTGCTCGATTGCCCTGACCGTCGGTATCGCCGCGAGTGCCCATGCCCAGACCCGCGGCGGCACGCTGCGCGCCATCGCCCAGCCCGAGCCGCCCACGCTGATGCTGGGCCTGAACCAGCAGACGCCCACGCAGTACGTGGCCGGCAAGATCTATGAGAGCCTGCTGACCTGGTCACCCGACATGAAGCCCCTGCCGGGCCTCGCCAGGTCGTGGACCGTGTCGCCCGACGGCAAGGTCTACACGTTCGAGCTGCAGTCCAACGTCAAATGGCACGACGGCAAGCCGTTCTCGTCCGACGACGTCGTGTTCTCGATCGACAAGTTCCTGCGCGCCGTGCATCCGCGCGCCCGTGTGGTCATCGAGCAGTTCGTGCAGTCGGTCAAGGCGCAGGGCGCGAACAAGGTGGTCATCACGCTCAAGGAGCCGTTCGCGCCGTTCCTCAAGTCGTTTGTCAGCGACAACATGCCGATGGTGCCGAAGCATATCTACGACGGCACGGACTATGCGAAGAACCCCGCCAACCAGACCCCGGTGGGTACCGGCCCCTTCATGTTCAAGGAGTGGAAGAAGGGCGCCTATATCGTGCTGACGCGTAACCCGAACTACTGGCAGAAGGGCAAGCCCTATCTGGACGAGATCGTCTTCAACGTGATTCCGGATGCCGCATCGCGCGCGGTCGCCTTCGAACGCGGCGACGTGCAGGTAGTGAGTGCCGGCGACGTGGACAACGTCGAGATCAAGCGCCTGCGCGCGCTGCCCAACGTGGAATACACGACCAAGGGCTGGGAAATGTTCTCCAAGCTCGCGTATATCCAGATGAATCAGCGCAAGGCGCCGTTCGACAACGTGAAGGTGCGGCAGGCCATCATGGAAGCGATCAATCGCAAGTTCGTGGTGAACAATATCTTCTTCGGTCTCGGCAAGGTGGCGACCGGACCCATCTCCTCGACGACGCCGTTCTACGACGCCAATGTGCCCGCGTATGGGTTCGACCTGAAGAAGGCGCGCGCGCTGATCAAGGAGTCTGGCATCGATCCGTCCAAGACCCCGATTCATATCCTGTCCTACCCGTACGGCGCCACGTGGGACCGCCTGGGCGAATACACGCGCCAGTGCCTGGAGCAACTGGGCTTCAAGGTAGAGATCGAGTCCGCCGACGCGGGCACGTGGGCCAAGCGCGTGTCGGACTTCGACTTCGACCTGACCTTCAGCTTCACGTCGCAGTACGGCGACCCCGCGCTGGGCGTCTCGCGCCTCTATCTGGCACGCAACCAGGTCAAGGGTTCGGCGTTCGTGAACAACCAGGGCTATGTGAATGCGGGCGTGGATGCGATGTGGGACAAGGCCGCCGCCGCGACGTCCGATGCGGAGCGCCAGCAGCTCTACTCGAACATCCAGAAGACGCTGGTCCAGGAAGTGGCCAACGGCTACCTGTTCGAGATGGAGCTGCCGACGCTCTATAGCAACAAGGTCCACAACCTGATCCAGACGGCCATCGGCCTGAACGACACGTTCGCCGACGTCTACATCAGCAAGTAAGCGCGCTGCGCCCGTCTCAAGAAGGATTCGATCGCGTGGAAAAGTCACTCTCCATTCTGGTCGCCAGGCTCGGCAAGGCGTTGTTCGTCGTGCTTGGCGTGGTCATCATCAACTTCATGCTGGTGCGCATGGCGCCGGGAGATCCGGCATCGGTGCTGGCCGGCGAGTCCGGCTCGTCCGACCCGGCGTACGTGCAGGAACTGCGCAAGGAGTTCGGCCTCGACCAGCCGCTGCCCGTGCAGCTGGGCCGCTACCTGTGGGGCGTGGCGCATCTCGATCTCGGCTACTCCTATCGCGAGCGTCTGCCCGTGCTGGACCTGATTCTCGACCGGTTACCGGCCACGCTGCTGCTGATGTCGTGCGCGTTCGTGTTCGCGCTCGCATTCGGGGTCATGTTCGGCGTGATCGCGTCGCGGGCGCGCTATGCGGGACGGCGCACGTGGCTCGATAGCGTGCTGATGACGGGCTCGCTGCTGATCTACGCGACGCCACAGTTCTGGCTCGCGCTGCTGGCCATCCTGTTCTTCTCGCTGCATCTGGGCTGGGTGCCGCCCTATGGCATGGAACAGGTGGGCGGCAATCTGCATGGCTGGGCGCGCGTCGCGGACATCGCCCACCATCTGGTACTGCCCACCGTGTCGCTCGGCTGCTTCTTCATGGCCGTGTATGCGCGCCTGACGCGCGCCTCGATGCTCGAAGTGCTGGGCATGGACTACATCAAGACCGCCCGCGCCAAGGGCGTGCCGCTCGGCGAGACGATTCGCCGGCATGCGCTGCGTAACGCGATGCTGCCCGTGGTGACGTTCGCGGGCATCCAGCTGGGCCAGATGGCGGGCGGCGCCGTGCTGACGGAGACCGTGTTCGGCTGGCCCGGCATCGGGCGCCTGATGTTCGATGCGCTGATCCAGCGCGACTACCAGTTGCTGCTGGGGGTGTTCCTCGTGACATCGACGATGGTCGTTGTGTTCAACCTGCTGACGGATCTGGTGTATCGCCTGATCGATCCGCGCATCGGCAGGCAATAAGCCGGATTCGAGGAGCATGGACATGTCTTTCCTGAAACGCTTTGGCGCCAATCGTGGCGCCGCCGTGGGCCTCGTGCTGCTGCTGATCGTGATTGTCGCGGCGGCGCTGGCGTCCACGTTGTATGAAGATCCGCCCTGGATGATGGTCGCGGACCCGTTGCTGGCGCCGTTCCACGACAGCGCCTATCCGCTGGGTACCGACATGCTCGGCCGCGATATCGCCGCGGGCATCGCCTACGGCGCGCGCGTCTCGCTGACCATCGGCGTGATCTCCACGCTGGTCGCGGTGCTGATCGGCATTGTGGTCGGCGCGCTGGCGGGCTACTACGGCGGCCGCGTCGACGACGCGCTGATGCGCGGCACCGAGTTCTTCCAGACCATTCCGCAGCTGGCCATGGCGCTGGTGCTCGTGGCCATCTTCAAGCCGTCGCTCTATTCGATCGTGGGCGCCATCGCGATCGTGTCGTGGCCCCCGGTGGCGCGGCTCGTGCGCTCCGAATTCATGACGCTCAAGGAGCGCGAGTTCGTGCAGGCGGCCATCGTGATCGGCCAGTCGCCGGCGCGCATCATCTTCACGCAGATCCTGCCCAATGCGGCGTCGCCCGTCATCGTCACGGCCTCGCTGATGACCGCTACCGCGATCCTCACGGAATCGGCGCTATCGTTCCTGGGGCTGGGCGACCGCAATCTCATGAGCTGGGGCTTCATGATCGGCGCGGCGCGCACGATGCTGCGCGAAGCCCCGTGGATGAGCCTGTGGCCCGGCGTGGCCATCATGCTGACGGTGCTCGCGATCAACCTGATCGGCGAAGGGCTCAACGATGCCCTGAATCCGCAACTGCGCAAACGGGGGAACTGACCGATGCAAGCATCCCGCAATCGAGCGTCCGAGGCGCCGTTGCTGTCCATCCGCAACCTGAGCATCGCGCTGCCGAAGGGCGGCGACCGTCCCTATGCCGTGCGCGACATCGACTTCGAGATCGGTGCCGGCGAACTGGTCTGCATCGTCGGTGAGTCTGGCTCGGGCAAGTCGATGAGCGCCAATGCGATCATGGGTCTGCTGCCGGCGTACCTGAAGCCGGAGTCGGGCCAGATCCTGTTTCGTGGCCGCGACCTGCTGACGCAGGACGAAGCCACGCTGCGCGGCATGCGCGGGAAGGACATGGCGATGATCTTCCAGGAGCCGCTCTCCGCGCTCAACCCGCTGCATCGCGTGGGCGACCAGATTGCCGAAGTGATGCGCGTGCATGGGCGCGTGCATGGCGCGCTCGACCCGGCATCGCGCCGCGCGCGGGTGCTGGAGCTGCTCGCCTTCGTCGGCCTGCCCGACCCGCCCACGCTGTGCAATGCCTATCCGTTCGCGCTGTCGGGCGGCCAGCGCCAGCGCGTGATGATCGCCATGGCGCTCGCGCTGGAACCGGCCTTCCTGATCGCCGACGAGCCCACCACGGCGCTCGACGTCACCACGCAGGCGCAGATTCTCGCGCTGATTGCCCGCATCCAGAAAGAGAAGGGCATGGGCGTGATGTTCGTCACGCACGATTTCGGCGTCGTGGCGGAGATTGCCGACCGCGTCATCGTGATGGAGAAGGGGTGCATCGTCGAGCAGGGCACGGCCGAACAGGTGCTGAACCGTCCCGCGCATCCGTACACGCGCCGGCTGATCGGCAGCGTGCCGTCGCATCGCGCGCGCGCCGGCGCGTCCGCTACCGAACCGGAAGGCTATCCGGTGCTTCGCGTGGAGGGGCTGCGCAAGACCTACACGACGCCGGGCGGCCTGTTCCAGCGCAAGCGCGTGGTCGAAGCCGTCAAGGGCGTGAGCTTCGAAGTCCGCGCGGGCGAAACGCTGGGTATCGTCGGCGAGTCCGGTTCGGGCAAGTCGACGATCGGCAAATGCCTGCTCAAGCTGACCGAGAACGACGGCGGCGTGATGGCATTCGAAGGTCGCGATATCGCGCCCATCAGCGAGCGGGCGTTCCGGCCGATGCGCCGCCATATCCAGATGATCTTCCAGGACCCGTTCGCCTCGCTCAATCCGCGCCATACGGTGGGCCGGATCCTGTGCGACGGCCCCATGGCCAACGGCGTGCCGCGCGCGGAGGCCGAAGCGCGCGCGCGGGAACTGCTCAAGCTCGTGGAACTGGAACCCAGCGCGTTCGATCGCTATCCCAGCCAGTTCTCCGGCGGCCAGCGCCAGCGCGTCGGCATCGCCCGTGCGCTCGCCATGGAGCCGCGGCTGATCGTGGCCGATGAATCGGTGTCCGCGCTCGATGTCTCGGTGCAGGCGCAGGTGCTGAAGCTGCTGGCCGAAGTGCAGAAGCGCCTGGGCATCGCATTGATCTTCATCACGCACGATCTGCGCGTGGCCGCGCAGATCTGCGACAAGGTGCTTGTGATGCATCGCGGCAGTGTGGTCGAGCAGGGCAGCCCCGCCGAGATCTTCGAGACCCCGCGCGATGCCTATACGCGCCGGCTCATCGACTCGATGCCCGGCAAGTCGTGGGACCCCCAGGCCGTGCAGGATTCGCTCGCCCCGAAGACGGAAGCGATGGAGACCGTATGAATCCGGCTGTCGAACCCGACCATGCGCTCGCGGCCTCGCTGTTCGCGCAACTGGTCGCCCAGAGCCACGACGGTGTCGGCATCACGCGCGACACCTATGGCGATGGCGAGAATGCCGCGCATGCGCTGTTGCGCGCGACGGCCGAGCAGTACGGACTGGAGACGCGCCGCGATGCGGCGAGCAATCTGTATCTGACGCTGCCCGGCGCCGACCGTGGCGCGCCGGCCGTGATGACGGGCTCGCACCTCGATTCCGTGCCGCGCGGCGGCAATTTCGATGGCGCGGCCGGTGTGGTGGCCGGGCTGGCCATTCTGGCGGCATGGCGCCGCGCGGGCGTCGTACCGGCGCGCGACGTGACCGTCATGGCCATTCGCGCCGAGGAGAGTGCGTGGTTTCCGCTGTCGTATATCGGCAGCAAGGCCGCATTCGGCCTGCTCGACGGCACGGCCACGGCATTGCGCCGTGCCGATACGGGCCGCACGCTGGCCGACCATATGCGTGCCGCGGGCGGCGACCCCGAGGCCGTCGCCGCGGGCATCCCGGCCCTGCGGGCAGCGCAGATCGACTGCTTTGTCGAACTCCATATCGAACAGGGCCCCGTGCTCGACGAGAGCGACGATGTGCTGGGCGTGGTGACGGGCATCTGCGGCAGCCGGCGCTACCGTCATGCCACGATTCGCGGGCAGTACGCGCATTCCGGCGCGACGCCGCGCACGCATCGCCGCGATGCCGTGGTAGCGGCCGCGGCACTGGTCACCGCGTTGCAGCGTGCGTGGGTCGCGATGGAAGCCGCGGGGCACGAGCTCACCGTCACGGTCGGCCAGTGCACGACCGATGCCGCGCAGGCGGACTTCAGCAAGGTCTCGGGCCGCGTCGATTTCAGCATCGACGTGCGTTCGCGCAGTGTGGCCACGCTGGAGGCGATGGATGCCGCAATCCAGACCATCCGGGCCGAGATCGCGCAGACCTGCCGCGTCGAGATCGACCTCGGCCCGATGACCGCCAGCGCGGCGGGGGTCATGGATCCGGCCTTGCGGGCGATATTGACCGCGGCGGCCGAAGCGGCCGGTGTGCCCGCGCGGTCCATGCCCAGCGGGGCCGGGCACGATGCGGCGCTGTTCGCGGCGCAGGGCGTGCCCGCCGCGATGCTGTTCGTCCGCAATGCGCACGGCAGCCATAACCCCGACGAGTCGATGCGGCTCGACGAATTCGCGCAGGCTACGCGCGTACTGGCCAGTGCGCTGGGCGCGCGGGCCGGTGTTTCCCTTTCCACAGCGATGTCGAACTCATGCCAGTCTGTCTGATTACCCAACCGATTCATCCCATCGGTGCCGAACGCATGCGTGCGGCCGGCATCGAGGTGCGCCACGGCACCGCCACGAACGAGGCCGAGCGGATTGCCGAAGTGCGCGATGTCGACGCGGTGATCGTGCGCGAAGGTCTGTCCGCCGCCGCCATCGATGCCGCCCCGCGCCTGGCCGTCATCAGCAATCACGGCACGGGCACCGACAAGATCGCGGTGGCGCATGCCCATGCCCGCGGCATCCCCGTGGTGTCCACGCCCGCCGCGAACGTGCGCGCGGTGGCCGAACACGCGATGATGCTGATGCTCGCCGTGGCGCGCGGCACGGTGGTGGCCGACGCCGCCACGCGCCGCTCGGACTGGCAGCACCGCTATCAGGTACCGATGCATTCGCTGTCCGGCAAGACGCTGGGCATCGTGGGCTTTGGCCGCACGGGCCAGATCGTGGCCCGGATGGCGAGCGCGGGCTTCGGCATGCAGGTGGTCGTATGGTCGCCGCGCGTCGATGACGCCGAGGTCGAGGCGCTGGGTGCGCGGCGCGTGGACACGCTGCACGCGCTGCTCGCGATTTCCGACGTCGTATCGCTGCATCGCCCATTGCGCGCCGATACGCGTCACACCATCGATGCCGCCGCGCTGGCGGCGATGAAACCCGGTGCGATTCTCGTCAACACGTCGCGCGGCGGACTGATCGACGAGCCGGCGCTCGTCGATGCGCTGCGCGCGGGCAAGCTGTTCGGTGCGGGGCTCGATGTGTTCGAGCGCGAGCCATTGCCCATCGCATCGCCGCTGGCCGCGCTGGCCAATGTCGTGCTGAGCCCGCATCAGGCGGGTTCCACGCAGGAGGCGCTGGCCGACACCGCGCGCCAGTGCGCGGACCAGATCATCGACGTGCTGGCCGGGCGGCAACCAGACCATATGCTCGACCCATCGGTATGGGCGAGCCGTCGGCACACCGGCGCGCACCGGGCCACCAACGAACAGGCAGAGGCACAGGCATGACATCCCCGATTTGCACCGTTACCCAGGGCAGCTTGCCGCTGGTCATCTCGATTCCGCATGGCGGCGAACTGTTGCCCGACTGGCTCGCGCCACGGCTGACGCCGCTTGCGCGCGAGCGCGCCGATACGGACTGGCACCTGCGCAGGCTGTACGCGTTCGCGGCGGAGCAGGGCGCGTCCGTGGTGCAAGCCAACTACTCGCGCTACGTCATCGACGTGAACCGGCCGGCCGATGGCAGCGCGCTATATCCCGGCCAGACCACGACGACGCTGTGCCCGGTGGAGTCGTTCCGGGGCGTACCGCTTTATCTGGACGGTAGCGGGCCGTCGCCCGACGAAATCGACGTGCGCAAGCGCGAATACTGGCAGCCGTATCACGATGCGCTCGCCGCCGAGATCGCGCGGCTGCGCGGCGAGCACGCCAACGTACTGGTCTGGGAGGCGCATTCCATCGCCGGTGTCTTGCCGCATCTGTTCGAGGGCAAGCTGCCCGACCTGAACATCGGTACCAACAGCGGTGCCAGCTGCGCGCCGGCCATGCGCGACGCCGTCGTCGCGGCGGCCGCGGGCAGTCCGTACACATGGGTGGCGGACGGACGGTTCAAGGGCGGCCATATCACCCGCCACTACGGCCAGCCCGCGCACGGCGTGCACACGATTCAGCTGGAAATGGTGCAGGCCGTCTATATGAGCGAGGATGCGCCATTCCCGTATCTGCCGGAGGCGGCGGCGCGCGTGCAGCCGGTGTTGCGCGCGATGCTGGACGGCGCAATGTCCGCGATGGCAAGGCTCCAGGTTTTGTCCTAAAGCGCCGCGTTACCGCGCGGGCGAAGCGGACCCATCGAGAAACTTGACGATCGCCGCGTCGAACGTCTTCGGGTCCTGCATGAACGCAAAGTGGCTCGCGTTCGGCAGGATCAGCATGCGCGCGTGCGGAATCGTGCGCGCGATGTAGGCCGTGTGCGAACGCTTGATGCCTTCGTCGTGGTCGCCGTCCATGACGAGCACCGGCGACTTGATCGTCTTCAGTTGCGCATCGGACCAGTTGGGTTCGGTTTCCCACATCTTGCCGATTTGCGAGAGGAAGGCTTCGTAGTCGTTCGGCGTGGGCGACAGCTTCGTGTACTCCTTGCCCGCGCGCTCGATATAGGCCGCGAAGACGGGGTTCTTGTCGAATGCGGGGATCAGCCCGTCCGTCTTCGTGTTCACGCCGAACGCGACGATCTTGCCGACGCGTTCCGGATGGCGGATGGCGATGTCGAGCGCCTGGATGGCGCCGTCGCTCCAGCCGACGATATCGGCGCGCGGAATCTTCAGTTCGTCCATCAGCGCGATGACGTCGTCGGCCATGAGGTCATAGCCATACGGCGTGGCGTCGCGCGTGCTGCGGCCGTGGCCGCGCGAGTCGACGACGATCACGCGATGCTTCGCGCTCAGCGTGCGGACCTGGTTGGCGAGATAGTCGGAATTGGCCAGGCCGCCGTGCAGCACGATGACGGGCGAGCCCTTGCCGACCTCGGCGTTATACAGCCTGATGCCGCGCAGCTCGCTATGGCGCTCCTGCGCCCATTTGACGGGGGTCGGGGTAGGCGGCAGGGTCTGCCAGCGTTCCAGTGCGTTGGCGCCGTGCGCGGTAGCCATCATGACGACGGCGGCGAACAGGGGCTTGATGTGCTGACGGATACAAAGCTGCGGCATGAACGTTCTCCTCTGGTTTGTGTCGTGGGGCTCTTTAAGAGCCGGACTGTAGGAGATGCCGCAAGCCCGTGCTTTAGGACGGGCCGGGATTGCGCGCGTTTGCACGCTTGATACGTTTCGGCGCGCCCCTCTCCACACGGAAGAGGGGCACCCGCAGATGCGGCCGGGCGTCAGTTGGCGGCGCGCGCCACCACGCGCTGGCCCTGCGTGAGCGCGGAGACCACGAACGACACGACGATGTTCGCCGCAAGCGCGATCAGGCCGATATACGTCGGATACGCGCTGCCGCCGATATGCAGCGTATACACGGGCTTGAGACCCATCACCGAGGCAAGGCCGGTGCCGAGCACGATGCCGACGATCCAGCCCGCGAACAGGCCCGTGGTGGTCAGGCGGCGCGTGTAGAGCGAGAACACCACGGCGGGGAAGATCTGGAGGATCCAGACGCCGCCGAGCAGCTGCAGGTCGATCGCGTACTGCGTGGGCAGCACGATGATGAACAGCAGCGCGCCGAACTTGACCACCAGCGAGAACAGCTTGGCGCTCTTCGCTTCCTTCTCGGGCGTGACGGTCGGGTTGATCAGCGGCCTGTACAGGTTGCGCGTGAACAGGTTGGCCGCACCGATCGACATGATGGCCGCGGGCACCAGCGCGCTGATCGCGATGGCCGCGGCGGCAAAGCCGACGAACCACGACGGGAACAGCGTGAGGAACAGCGTGGGCACCACGTCTGAGGCCGACGTCACATGCACGTTCGCCGCAATCGCCATGTAGCCGAGCACCGCGATCAGGCCGAGCAGCAGCGTGTACGCGGGCAGCACGATCGCATTCTTGCGCACGGTCTTTGCCGACGACGAGGACAGCACCGCCGTCATCGTATGCGGGTACATGAATGCCGCGAGCGCGGAGCCCAGCGCAAGCGTGGCGTACGCCATGAACTGCGACGGCTGCAGGATGATGCCCGTGGCGCCGCCCTTGGCCTGGAAGAACTTGTCCGCGGCCTCGAACAGCGTGCCGTACCCGCCGAGCTTGCTCGGGATGATCGACACCGCGACGATCACGACGATATAGATCATGATGTCCTTGACGAACGCGATCATCGCCGGCGCGCGCAGGCCGCTCGAGTACGTGTAGACGGCCAGGATCGCGAACGCCACGACCAGCGGCAGTTCACCGGTGACGCCGAGGCTCTTGATCACGACCTGCATGCCCACGAGCTGCAACGCGATATACGGCAGCGTCGCGACGATGCCGGTCAGCGCCACGGCCGCGGGCAGCCATTTGCCGCCGAACTCGCCATGCACATAGTCCGCCGCGGTGATGTGGTTGTTGCGATGGCAGACTTCCCACAGCTTTGGCATGACCGCGAACACGAACGGATAGACGATGATCGTGTACGGCAGCGCGAAGAAGCCGTACGCCCCCACCGAGTACACGAGCGCGGGCACCGCGATCACGGTATAGGCCGTGTAGAAGTCGCCGCCGACGAGGAACCACGAGATCAGCGTGCCGAACTGGCGCCCGCCGAGGCCCCACTCATGCAGCTGGTTGAGGTCGCCGCGCTTCCAGCGCGCTGCCACGAAGCCGAGCACCGTGACGAGCACGAAGAAGAAGATGAACACCGCCATCGCGGTGCTGTTGATCGTGGTCGGCTCGCTCATTTCATGCTCCGATACACGATGTACAGCAACAGCGAGGTAATCGGCACCCAGAGGAACTGGTACCAGTAGAAGAAGGGAAAGCCGAACAGCGCGGGCTGCGTATCGTTGTAGAACGGCAGCCATAGCAGCGCGATATAGGGGGCGAGCAGCAGCAGGCGCACCCAGCCGCCTCCCTCCGCGCGTTCTTGGGAAGTCTCCATCGTGTTCTCCAGGGAATGTACAAAGCCGTGACATGCGGGAACGCCCGCATGTCCGGCCCCAGACACGATTTTGAGGGGGCGCGTTGTCCGGTTTGTGTCGTGTTCTTCCGGATTTGTATCGTTAACCGTACAAAGCGTGGGAAACCGGAAACGACGGGGGAATCTGAAAAGACTTCAGCGCACGGCGACGGCTGGCGCGCCCTCGCCCGACTTGCCGCGCATCTCGCCAATCACGGCCGCATCGGCGAATCCTTCCCGACGGAACAACGCCAGCACGTCATCGACGGCCTCGGGCGCGCACGCGACGAGCAGCCCGCCGCTGGTCTGCGGATCGGTCAGCAAGGCCTGCTGGACGGCCGAGATCTCCGGTGCGAGCGATACCTCGTGCCCATAGCTGGCCCAGTTGCGTCTGGACGCGCCGGTAATGGCCCCGCCTTCGGCCAGGGCGGTCACGCCGCGCAGCAGCGGCACGCGCGACATATCGAGCGTGGCCGACAACGCGCTGCCGCGGCACAGTTCCAGCAGATGGCCAAGCAGGCCGAAGCCCGTGACATCGGTCATCGCATGCACGCCGGGCAGATCGCCGAGCGTCTTGCCCGGTGTATTGAGCTTGGTCGTATTGGCGATCATCTCGCGATAACCGTCCGCGTCGAGCCGATCTTTCTTGATCGCCGCCGAATACACGCCAACGCCCAGCGGCTTGCCGAGCACCAGCACGTCGCCCGCGCGCGCGTCGCGGTTGCGCTTGATGCGGTCCGGATGCACGAGCCCCAACACGACGAGGCCGTAGATGGGCTCCACCGCGTCGATGGTATGGCCGCCGCCGATCGCGATACCGGCCTGTGCGCAGACCGATTCGCCGCCTTCGAGGATCTTGCCGATGACTTCCGGCGAGAGCTTGTCGACGGGCATGCCGACCAGCGCCAGCGCGAGGATCGGCGTGCCGCCCATCGCATAGACGTCGGAAATGGCATTGGTTGCGGCAATGCGGCCGAAGTCGAAGGGGTCATCGACCACGGGCATGAAGAAGTCCGTGGTCGCGACGAGCGCCTGCGTATCGTTGAGCTTGTAGACCGCCGCGTCGTCACTGGTCTCGATACCGACCAGCAGCGCGGGCGGGGCGGGGAAATGCCGCGCGTTGCGCAGGATTTCGGACAACACGGCGGGCGCGATCTTGCAGCCGCAGCCTCCGCCGTGTGCCAGCGACGTCAGCCGGGGCTGACCGTCGCGCATCGATGCCTCCGCCATTTACACGATCCTCGTCGACGTGATGCGATAGCCGAATTTGTCCGGATCGAGGCTGTCCAGCGTGCCCGCGACGGTCTGCCCGTTCGGATACATCAGGAACGGCACGGGCGCCGCGCCGCTGCCGGGCAGCGCCACGTCGTGGCCATGGTTGTACACGACCCAGTTGCCCTCCCACGCGCCGAGCAGCATCGCGCGCGCGGCGCGTACCTTGCTGTCCGTCATCGGCAGGCCGCCGGGGACTTCTTCGAGGGCGACCTTGCGCACATCGGCCGGATCCGCGGGAATCCAGCCGTAGCCGGCCGCATAGAACTCGGAGCGGCAGTGCTGCGCCTTGGAGATGTCGCCAGCCTTGCCGAGCGCCTTGAAGCCCAGCGCCGAGGTATCGACGCGCACGCCGTAGGCATCGCGCGCGGGAATGCCTGCCGCGCGGGAGAGCGCGACGAACAGGCCGTTGATGTCGGCACACTTGCCGTTCATGATGCCGCCGGTCTTGAGCATCGCCACGACGTCGCCGGTGCCGCAGCCGCGCACGCTCGCCTCGCGGCACGTGTTGTCGACGACCCATTGATAGATGGCGCGCGCGCGCGTCATGTCGTCGTCGAGGCCGGCCGTGATCTTCAGCGCGGTGTCGCGCACGATGCCATCGGTCGGCATCAGCTGCGTCGGACGCAGATACTCGCGCAACGTCGCGGCGGATTCGCGCGGTGCGCGGGCGGAGGGGGCGGCGCCCAGATCGACGTCGCGATCGCGAATGGCGACCTTGTTGGTCAGCGTGGCCTTGAGCGGCTCGCCGGCCGGCGCCGACGGCCATTCGACGGCGACCATGCGCACGTCGTAGCCGCCCGTTGTGGCCGCGCGGGTGCGCGCGCCGGGAGCATTCCACGCCGTGGCCAGCGTGCGCTGGTAGTCGCCGACCTGCTGCGCGGTAACGGGCAGCCAGACGCGCGCGGGCGCGGCGGCGGGCGGCAGCGTGACTTCGGTGGTCATTTCGTAGACGCGCCAGCCGCTCGCGTTTTCGATATCGCTTGCGCGGGCGCCGGGCAGGGTGCCGGAGGATGTCGGGTTGGCCGCGTGGGCGGGAAGGATGCCGGCAGCGCCGACGGAGACAGGTAGCGCGGCGCCAAGCCGCAGAAAATCGCGTCGATCCATGATGATCCCCTTGTTCGAGACTCGAAACGTGCCCAACCGCTGCCCATGCATGGTAGGTCGTGCGGGCAATGTCTGGGCGGGAAAACCGCGGGGCAGAGGATGCTGCGGCGCGGCATGCGGGTGCTGAGGTGCTACGAAAATACTGGCGGAAAGCAGCAGGAGTCGAACCTACCTGGGAACGTCTGACGCCCCCAACCGGATTTGAAGTCCGGCCGCATCACCGGATGCGCGTGCCTTCCGTACGACGATGATCGATGCCGCTCAATGCTGTTGCGGATCCGTTTCGCGGCTCCATTCGGTGTTCGGGCGCAGCATTCGCCCGTTGCCAACGCGCCGAGTGTATCCCGCGCGATCGAAGAATTCCAGAATCTGGATCGCCCGTTTTCTGCCGAGTCCCACTGCATCGCGAAAATGCACGGCTTCGACGCGCGTATGCGTTTGCGCGAGCGATGCCAGTTGCGCGGCGAGCGTGTCGATGGTGGCATCGGCGTAGAACAGGTCGCGCACGACCTGATGGATCGCGCCTTGCCGCGCGAGCTTGCGCAGCAGCGCGCGCACGGCGTCCTCGGGAGCGTTCAGCGCGGCGGCGTGATCGCGGACCCAGGGCGGATCGTTGCCGCCCGCCAGCACGCGCGGGAGGAGTTCGTCCGCGAGCGCGCGCTCGGCGTCGGTCATGACGATCTCGTGCGTGGGCAGGCGCAGCCAGCCGCCATGACGGTCGAGCTCGCCGTCGGCGAGCAGGGCGTCGAGCAGCGCGGTCCAGAGCGCGTCGGGTACCGCGGCACCCGCGAAGGCGAGGCGCCGCAGGGAGCCGGCATTGAGCCCGGGCTCGTCGGGCAGGCGCGCGTGGAACGCGGTCAGCGTGTCGAGGATGCGTTGGCGTAACGCTTGCAGATACGGAGCGAGGATCAGGCAACGGTCTTCGCCCGCGGCCTGCCGGCTGCCGGCGTGGCTCGGCGCCGCATGGCCGTCCGGGCTTGCGCCGCGGCCTGTGCCGCCGAACGATAGCGCGTCGGGTGGGACGTCCCATGCCTCGGGCGGCAGGCCCGTGAGCCGCACGAGGCGGCCGTGGGCGATGCCGTGCGGGGCCTGCGCGAGCAGCGGCGCGAGGCCCGCGCCGTCGAGCATCGCGGCGATGGCCCGCAGCCAGTCGAGCCGCGCGGGGGTGCGGCGGTGGCGTTCGGGGGCGACGTTGTCGAGCACGGTGCCGCCGCCGATGGTTTGCGTGGCTTGCGCGTTGCGGAGGATCAGCCGGTCGCCGGCCTGCGCGCAGACGGGGCTCGTAAAGACCAATTGCGCCAGCGCCACGCCGCCGCGCTGCGCGCCATCGCCGTCCGAGCCATCGCCATGCGTACCATCGCCATACGCGCCATCGCCATACGCGCCAGCGGCCGAGCCGGCGGACTGCGAACCAGCGGATGGCGAGCCAGCGGACGGCGAGCCAGCGGACGGCGAGCCAGCGGACGACGGGCTAGCGGGCGACGCGCCAGCGGGCAGCGCGCCGGTCGCGGCATCCATCCGGCCGGCGGCCAGTACCTCGCGGTCGAGCAGGACGATATTCGCTGTCCGGTGCGTCGCGCCAAGGTGCACGTGCACGGGCGTCCAGTGCCCGAGCCGGACATCGGTCCCCGGCGTCAACGCGAGCGACACATCGAGCCGCATGACAGGCGAGGGCGGCAGCAGCGCCGGGTCCATGATCCAGTCACCGCGCCGGATCGCATCCTTCTCGATGCCCGCCAGATTGAGCGCGCACCGCTGGCCCGCCACCCCGACCTCCGCCGCCCGCTGCTGCGCATGGATACTCCGAATGCGAACAGGCAGGCCAGCGGGCGCAAGCTGCATCGCATCGCCCACGCGCACATGCCCGTTGAACACGGTGCCCGTCACCACGGTGCCATGCCCGGCCAGCGTGAACACGCGATCGACCGCCAGCCGGAACAGGCCCGCCTCGCGCCGCGCGGGCATCCGCATCGCGGCATCGTGAAGGTAGGCGCGCAGGGCGGCCACGCCCGCATGACCCGCATCGGTCCCGTCGAGCGGAAATTGCGGCGCCTCGGCATAAGGCGTATCGGCCAGCAATGCCGCCACGTCCGCCTCCACGGCCGCGAGCCGCGCCGCATCGACGCGGTCCGCCTTGGTCAGCGCCACGGCCGCGCGCGGCACGCCAAGCCGCTGCACGATCGCGAGATGCTCGCGCGTCTGCGGCATGACGCCATCGTCGGCGGCGATCACGAGCAACGCCAGGTCGATCCCGCTCGCGCCGGCGGCCATCGTATGGATCAGCTTCTCGTGGCCCGGCACATCGATATAGCCCAGCACGTCGCCATTGGGCAGCGGCGTATAGGCATAGCCGAGCTCGATCGAAATGCCGCGCGCCTTCTCTTCCTTGAGGCGATCGGTGTCGACGCCGGTCAGCGAGCGGACCAGCGTGGTCTTGCCATGGTCGATATGTCCGGCCGTGCCGACGATCATGAGCGCGGTGCTTCAGCCAGTAAGCCCAAGCTGGGACCATTGCGCGACGAATTCCGCTTCGTCGGCTTCCTCGAGGCACCGCAGGTCGAGCCAGAGCGCCTGCTCGCCCACGCGGCCGATCACGGGGCGCGGCAATCCGCGCAGCGCCGCTTCCAGCCGCTGCAACTGACGCCCGGTCCCACGTTTCGCGCCGCCCGCATTCCCCGCCACGGGCGCGATGACGAGCCCATGGCTCGGCAATTGGCCCCCGGGCAGCGCACCGCTGCCGATCTGGCTGACCGTGGGCACGGCATCGACACGCCAGGCCTCGCCGAGCGCGGCCTGCAGCGGCGGCAGCAGGCGTTCGGCCATTGCCGCCATCGACGCGGCGGGTCGCGTGAGCAGCCGCAACGTCGGCAGCGTCTGCGCCAGCGTGTCAGGGTCGCGATAGAGCCGCAGCACCGGTTCCAGTGCGGCGAGCGTGATCTTGCCCACGCGCAGCGCGCGCTTGAGCGGGTTCTTCTTGATCCTGGCGATCAGGTCCTTGCGCCCGACGATCAGTCCGGCCTGCGGCCCGCCCAGCAGCTTGTCGCCGCTGAACGTCACGAGGTCCGCGCCGGCCGCGATGGTCTCGCGCACCGTCGTCTCGCGCGGCAGTCCCCAGCGCGTGAGGTCGCACAGCGTGCCGCTGCCGAGATCGACCACCACGGGCACCCCATGCGGCTTTGCGATACCGGCCACCTCGGCCACCTCCACGCTGCGCGTGAAGCCCGTAATCTCGTAGTTGCTGCAATGCACCTTCATCAGCATCGCGGTGCGCGCGCCGACGGCGTTCGCGTAGTCGTGCGGATGCGTGCGGTTGGTCGTGCCGATCTCTACGAGTTTGGCGCCGGCACGCTGCATGACGTCCGGAATGCGAAAGGCCCCGCCGATCTCGACGAGCTCCCCGCGCGATACCACCACCTCGCGCCGCTGCGCGAGCGTGTTGAGCACCAGCAGCACCGCGGCGGCATTGTTGTTGACGACGGTCGCGGCCTCCGCGCCCGTCAGTTCGCACAGCAGATTGTCGATGAGGTCGTCGCGATCGCCACGGCCGCCGTCGTCGAGGTCGAATTCGAGGTTGGCCGCGCTCGTCATCGCGCGCACGACCGCCTGCACCGCGGCATCGGGCAGCAGCGCACGGCCGAGGTTGGTATGGAGCACGGTGCCGGTCAGGTTGAATACCGCGCGCAGCCGTGGCGCGCTGTCACGGGCCAGCGCCTCGGCCAGCGCATCGTGCAGCGCCGCATCTTCCAGCGCCTGCCGCGTCAGACGGCCCGCCACGGCCTCCGCGCGCAGGCCATCGAGCAACCGGCGCAGCGCGGCCGTGGCCGGTGCGCGGCCATGGCGCGCGATCAGGGGTTGCAGGAAGGGCTGGTTCAGCAGGCGATCGACCGAGGGGATGTCGGCGGGACGGGCAGCGGTCGAGACGCTATCGTTCATCGGCGCCGTCCGCGTACTCGTCATCATCGTCCTCGCCGAGCCACAGCAGCGGATTGCCGCTCGCGCGTCCGTAGCCGGCCTCCGCCATCATGACGTCGAGCGCGAGGGAAGCGAGGTCGTCGGCCAGCGGCTCGACGGTCGCGTCCTTCTCCATATAGACGATCTTGCGGTAGTGATGGCACTGATCGCAGGTCTCGGCCTTGAGCGCTTCGAAACGCTCTTCGACGACGTGATAGCTGATGCCTTCCGTCGATTCGCAATGCGTGCACTTGACGCGCACCATATGCCATTCCGTCGCGCAGAGCCCGCATTGCAGATAACGCAGGCCCTGATAGCGGCCGCCGATGCGCACGACACTCGCCACCGGCAGCGACCCGCAGCAGGGGCACACCGTGGCGACGTCGAGCGTCGGCACCTGCGATTCGCGCAACTGCGATGCCAGCACCGTGCGGTGCAGCTGCAGCGCGGCCATGATGAATGGCGCGCTCATGCCATCGACGGGCAGGTCCCGCATGCCGAGAATGGCCTGCGCCTGTTCGTCGAGCGTTTCCGGCGTCAGCGCCTGCAATGCGGCGAGCGCGTCCGGGGGCAGGGTGCCGCCCGCGATCAGTTCCGCGACAAGGCGGTTGGCCACGGGCTGCCAGCCCTCGAGCGCGTCTTCGTCCATGGCCGCGAACAACGGCATGCCATGCGATTGCGCGCGATCGATCGCGGCGTCGGAAGGCGGCGGCAAGGTCAGCGTGCCGGCGATCGCGTGCTGCGCCTCGGCAACGCCGGCCATCAGCGCGAGATACGGCCCAAAGGCCTGGCCGAGCGGATTGTCGGCCGACAGCTTGCGCAGGCGCTGCGCGCGGTGGGCAAACACCTCGGTCCGCTCGGGCAGCCGCAGGCGGGCGATCGAGACATGATCGGTAGACTCGATTTCCTGCGGTTGTAAGATGCGTTGCACCATCGATTGTCCTGAATGACCAGCTTGCGACGCGTCTCTACGACTTGTCGCTCGGCCGGAAGGTCTCGCGGAACCAGGCACGGTGATGTTTCCACGCCCAGCCCGGCGTCACGGTCCCGCGCGTCATGGCCTGCACCGAACCCTTGACCCATACGGCCGCATAGATGTGCACAATGATGCCGCAAATCAGGCCCCACGCGCAAACGGCGTGGACCACGGCCGCGAGCCGGATGGCCCAGATCGGGAAGTACATCGCGAAGTACGCGCGCCAGATCACGATGCCGCTCAGCAGCAGGAACAGCAGGCAACCCACCATCATGAAGAACAGCAGCTTCTGTCCGGCGTTGTAGCGCCCGACTTCCGGCAGGTTCTCTTCCCGGTTGTTGACCACGTCGTCCACTTGCCGCAGCCATTCGGCATCGCTGCGCGTCAGCAGGTTGTGATGCCAGAACCGCAGCGCCAGCACCACGAAGCAGACGAACATCAGCACGCCGAGGAACGGATGCAGGATCCGCGTCCAGGTGCCGCCGCCGAACAGCGCGCTGAGCCAGAACATCGACGGATGGAACAGCGCAAGCCCCGATAGCGCCAGCAGCACGAACGTGAACGCGACGATCCAGTGGTTCGTGCGCTCGCCGGCCGTATAGCGGTGGATCACCGCGGGGCGGTGTTTATCGACGTTCCTCATCGCGGACCTCCTCCTCGGGTGGCGTGGCGCCGGCAGGCATGCCCTGCGGCTTCGGATTGTCGCGGCCCCATCGCACGATCTCGTCCTCGGCCGCCGCTTCGTCCTCGGGGCCGGTCTCGTTCGGACCCACGCGGATGTAGTGGAAGAATCCGGCCAGCGCCGCGAAGGCCATGCCCGCGACCGCGAGCGGCTTGGCAATGCCTTTCCACAGGCTTACCAGCGGGCTGATATGCGGATCTTCGGCGAGGTTGTGATAGATCTGCGGCTTGTCGGCGTGATGCAGCACGTACATCACGTGCGTGCCGCCGACGCCGGCCGGATCGTACAGACCCGCCTGGTCGAACCCGCGCGACTTGAGGTCGACGATGCGTTCCTCGGCGTGCTGGATCATGTCCGTCTTGGTACCGAACACAATCGCGCCCGTCGGGCAAGTCTTGACGCAAGCGGGCTCCTGCCCCACGGCCACGCGGTCCGAGCACAACGTGCACTTGTAGGCCTTGTGGTCGGTCTTGGAGATACGCGGAATGTTGAACGGGCAGCCGGCCACGCAGTAGCCGCAGCCGATGCACGCTTCCTCGTGGAAGTCGACGATGCCGTTCGCGTACTGCACGATCGCGCCCGGCGAGGGGCAGGCCTTGAGGCAGCCCGGATCCTCGCAGTGCATGCAGCCGTCCTTGCGGATCAGCCATTCGAAGTTGCCGTTGGGGTTCTCGTATTCGGAGAACCGCATCAGCGTCCACGTATGTTCGTCGAGGTCCGCCGGATTGTCGTACACGCCGACGTTCGTGCCCACATCGCCACGCAGGTCGTTCCATTCCATGCACGCGGCCTGGCAAGCCTTGCAGCCGATGCATTTGGTGGTGTCGATCAGCTTGGCGACGCTGCCGGTGATCGGCTGCCTCACGCTCGGCATGGGCGTGGTGGTTGCCGACAGCCGCAGGATATCGAGAGACTGTAGTGCCATCGCGCCCCCTATGCCCTTTCAACCTTGACCATGAACGATTTGAACTCCGGCGTCTGGGTATTGCCGTCGCCCACGTATGGCGTCAGTGTGTTGGTGATGAAGCCGGGCTTGGTCAGTCCCGTGAACCCCCAGTGCAGCGGCACGCCGACCGTATGCACGGTCTTGCCGTCGATCGCCATCGGCTTGATCCGCTTGGTCACCAGCGCCACGGCCTTGATGTAGCCACGTGCCGACGACACCTTGACCCGGTCGCCTGCCTTCACGCCGACCTGCTTCGCGAGGTCCTCGCCGATCTCCACGAACTGTTCCGGCTGCAATATCGCGTTGATTCGCGCGTGCTTGGTCCAGAAGTGGAAATGCTCGGTAAGCCGGTACGTCGTGGCCACATGCGGGAACGCATCGGGCTTGCCGAAGTGCTGCCAGTCGTCCTTGAACACGCGCGCGGCCGGGTTGCTGATGGCCTGCTTGTTCTTGTGCAGCACGTTGTAGCCGAGCGGATTCTCGAACGGCTCGTAGTGCTCGGGGAAGGGCCCCTCGACCATATTGCCGCGTGCGAAGAACCGCGCCACGCCTTCCGGCTGCATGATGAACGGACCCATGCCATTGGCGGGATCCTCGTCCAGCTTGTAGTCGGGCGTGTCGAAGCCGGTCCAGCTCTTGCCGTTCCACGCGATGAGCTTGCGGTTCGGGTTGAACGGCTTGCCGCTGACATCGCACGACGCGCGGTTGTAGAGCACGCGCCGGTTGGCCGGCCATGCCCACGCCCAGTTCAGCGTCTGGCCGATACCGGTCGGGTCCGCGTTGTCGCGCTTGGCCATCTGGTTGCCGCTCTGCGTCCACGACCCGCAGAAGATCCAGCAGCCGCTGGCCGTGCTGCCGTCCGCCTGCAACTGCCCAAAGCTGTCCAGCTGCTCGCCGGCCTTGCGGATGACCTTGGTCGAGTCCTTCGGGTCCACGAGGTCCGTGATCGCGCGGCCCGAATACTCCTTCGCCAGTTCCTCGGGCGTCGGCGAATGGGGCACCGCGTACGGCCAGTACAGGTTGACGATCGGATCGGGGTACTTGCCGCCCTCGGTCTGGTACATCTTGCGGATGCGCAGGAACAGGTCGGACATGATCTCGATGTCGCTGCGCGCCTCGCCGGGAGGATCCGCGCCCTGCCAGTGCCACTGGAGCCAGCGCGCCGAGTTCACGAGCGCGCCGTTTTCCTCGGCGAAGCAGGTGGTGGGCAGGCGGAACACCTCGGTCTGGATCTTGGACGGATCGACGTCGTTGCTCTCGCCGGCGTTGCGCCAGAACTCCGACGTCTCGGTCGCAAGCGGGTCCATGACGATCAGGAACTTGAGCTTCGAGAACGCCTGCGACACCTTGTTCTTGTTCGGTGCCGCGGCCAGCGGGTTGAAGCCCTGCGCGATATAGCCGTTGACCTTGCCCTGCAGCATCAGCTCGTACATCTGCAGGATGTCGTAGGGCTTGTCGAGCTTGGGAAGGTAGTCGTACGCCCAGTTGTTCTCCGCCGTGGCCGCCGGGCCCCACCATGCCTTCATCAGGCTCACGTGGAACTTCGGGTAGTTCTGCCAGTAGCTGAGCTGGTTCGCGCGCAGCGGCTTCGGCGAGCGGGCCTCGATGTACTTCTGGTAGTCCTGCTCGGCCTCGCCGGGCAGCGTCAGGTAGCCCGGGAGCGAGTTGGACAGCAGCCCGAGGTCGGTCAGCCCCTGGATGTTCGAGTGGCCGCGCAGCGCGTTCATGCCGCCGCCCGCCGCGCCGATATTGCCAAGCAGCAGCTGCACCATGGCACCGGAGCGTACGTTCTGCGAGCCGATGGAGTGCTGCGTCCAGCCGAGCGCGTACATGATGGTCATGTTGCGGTCCGGCGTGGACGTGGACGCCAGCATCTCGCACACCTTGAGGAACTTGTCCTTCGGCGTGCCGCAGATGCGCTCGACGATCTCGGGCGTATAGCGCGCGTAGTGCGCCTTCATCAGGTTGTAGACGCACCGCGGGTGCGAGAGCGTCGGGTCGGTCTTCACATATCCGTCGGCGCCGCGCTCGTAGTCCCAGGTGGACTTGTCATAGAACCGCTTCTCCGCGTCGTAGCCGGAGAAGATGCCGTCCTCGAACTGGAAGTCCTCGCGCACGATGAAGGTGAAGTCCGTGTACGACTTCACGTATTCGTGCTGGATCTTGTCGTTCGTCAGCAGGTAGTTGATCACCCCGCCCAGGAAGGCGATATCCGTGCCGGTGCGAATCGGCGCGTAATAGTCGGCAATCGAGGCCGAGCGCGTGAAGCGCGGATCGACGACGATCAGCCGCGCCTTGTTGTGCGCCTTGGCTTCGGTGACCCATTTGAAGCCGCACGGGTGTGCCTCGGCGGCATTGCCGCCCATGATCAGGATAACGTCCGCGTTCTTGATGTCGACCCAATGGTTCGTCATCGCTCCACGGCCAAACGTCGGGGCAAGACCTGCCACCGTCGGGCCATGTCAGACACGTGCCTGATTGTCGAATCCCAGCATGCCAAGACTGCGGACAGTCTTGTGCGTGATATAGCCAACCTCGTTGCTCGCGGCGGACGCGGCGAGCATGCCCGTGGTCAGCCAGCGATTGACGGTCTGTCCCTTCTCGTTCTTCTCGACGAAGTTCGCGTCGCGGTCCTGCTTTAGCAGCTTGGAGATGCGGTCCAGCGCGTCTTCCCAGCTGATGCGCTGCCATTTGTCCGAGCCCGCCGCGCGGTACTCGGGATACTTCAGGCGGCTGGGGCTGTGGATGAAGTCGATCAGGCCGGCGCCTTTCGGGCACAGGGTGCCGCGATTGACCGGGTGATCGGGATCGCCCTCGATATGGATGACGGACTTGGTCGCGTTTTTCGCGCCGTCGCCGAGGCTATACATCAGAACCCCACAAGCGACCGAACAATAGGGGCAGGTATTGCGGGTCTCTGTGGTGCGCGCGAGCTTGTATGTGCGCACCTCCGCCAGCGCGGTCTCGGGGGCGACCCCCAGTAACGCGAGGCTGGAACCCGCCAGCGAAGCTCCTGTGATCTTCAGGAACTGTCGGCGGTTCATCTTAACCATGAGGACACTCCTTGCCGGGTCGTCCCGGACTCGTGGGCTGTAACGAGGGCAAACCTGGATACAGACATAAGTATAGGCAAAGCCCTACTGCTACGTCCGTGAAATGTGCAGCCTGAAACATAGCGTCCAGTGTGCTGGACAATGCACCTGAATGGCGCATAAAAGATGTATGCTTCGGTCAAGTTAACGATTTCCCGGCTCCCGGCCGGAGCGCCGATGAAACTCACCGATTACACCGACTACGCGCTACGCACGCTGATCCACATCGCGGTGCACCCGGACAGGCTCGTGACGATCCAGCAGATTGCCGACAGCTTCGGCATTCCCAAGAACCACCTGATCAAGATCGTCCACCGGCTGGGACAGGAAGGATTCCTGCACACGCTGCGCGGCCGCTCCGGCGGCATCCAGCTGGCCCGGCCCGCCGCGAAGATCGGGGTAGGGGCCGTCATCCGGACCATGGAGCAGGACTTCGGCATGGTCGAATGCTTCCGGACCGGCAACGAATGCCTGATCACGCCCGTCTGCGGCCTGCGCGGCGTGCTGCGCGACGCGCTGCAGGCGTACTTCGACGTGCTGGACCGGTACACGCTCGAAGATCTCGTTCGCAAGCCCCATGCGCTGCAGCGCGTGCTGGACGACCATGTGGCGCTCGCGCGGATTCCGGTGAAGGCGGGCTAGCACCGGATTCCGGTGCGACAAGCGTCTGTAAGGTGTATAGTGAATGCATCTTTAAAATACCGAGCCGTGCCATGAATGACGTGTCCGCGTTCCCACCCGCGTCTTACCGTCCCGCCTTGCCGGACGAGGAGGCGGTCGCCGCGTTCGTGCGGCGGTTCTATGGCCGCGTTCGCGCGGACGCGCTGATCGGTCCCCTGTTCGAGCGCGTGCTCGCGGACGGCTGGGACGCTCACCTCGGCAAGATGGACGACTTCTGGTCGAGCATCGTGCTCGGGACCCGGCGTTATCGCGGCCACGTGCTCGCGAAGCATCTGACGCTGGCCGGCGTCGAGGGCCGGCATTTCGACCGCTGGATCGCGCTGTTCGTGGCCACGGCCCACGAGACGTTCGACGACGTGGTGGCGGCCGAATTCGTGCGGCCCGCGTTGCGCATCGCCAGCAGCCTGCAGCTCGGCATGTTCGGCTGGGACTACGAGATTCCGGCGAACCAGCACGCGCTCCTGAAGACCTATGTCAAGGCGCGGCCCGTGCTGCGCGCGGAAGCGTCGTGGGAGACGGACCGGCCGTAAGGATGGCGGGTCCGGCCTGACTAGCGGCCGAGGCCCGAGGCGGCGACGGCGCGCTGCACGTTCTGCGCGAACAGCGCGTGCAGATGAGTGGTCGGATGGACGAGGTCCGCAAACATGTATGTCTGGTCCGCGCCGGCAGCGGTGAAGTTGACCGGCGAGCAGAACAGCGACGTCGCGTATGCGGTCGGGTTCGACTGGAAGGCCGGGGGCGGGCGCAGCGCCATGGCCGCGAGGTTGCACGCCGTTGCCGTGTTTGACACTGTGAAGCCCTGCGACTGGTAGCTGGCCAGCGCGTTGTGAAACCACGTCGCGGCGTCGATATAGACGACCCGGCGCATGGTGTCGTCGTTGGTCAGCTGATTGGCCAGCGCGGTGTTGAAGGCCTGCACGAGCGGGTTGAATACCGCGGCCGTGACAGACGGGTCGAGCGACAGCATCGTCAGCGGCGTTTCGGCGAGGTTCGGGACGTTGACCACCACGACATGCCTGGCGCCATTCTGGATCGCGTTCTGCGCCACCTTTGCCAGCGCCACGCCCGCGGCCTGTACCGCGGCCGTGGCCGATACCGCGTTCAGCGGGTTGCTGACGATGTTGCCGGCGGCCTGGATCACGTCGTTCGGTCCCCCCTGGATCAGCACGAGCTGGTCGTTGCGGAAGCTGCCGTGAGCGGACAGGTAGTTCTGGAGCTGCGTGGCGACGGGGACCGTGAGGGCGGCCGTGCCATTGGCGGCCCAGTTGACGCCTTGCGTGCCGGTGACCAGCGCGCCGCCTTGCGCGTAGCCATATCCGTTGGGGTTGTTCACGATGGGCGCGGAGTAGCCGCCGGTCTGGGCGGCCACGAGCGTGTCGCCGTAGTAGGTGGCCACGACCTGCGTCCACACCTGGCCCGGATTCGTCGTGTAGCGGCCGCCGCCGAGCGTGCTGGCGAACGGGGCATACGTGCCGACGTCGGACAGGCTGTCGCCGAACGAGACGATCTGCAGGCGGACCCCGCCGGGGGTGTCGGCGGAAGGGAGATCGTCGTCGTCGTTGTCGGTCACGCAGCCGGCGAGCAGGCCCGTGAAGAGCAGGGCCGCGAGGCCGCCGAGCAGGCGCCGGCGATAGGGTTTCATGATCATCGTGTTGTTCTCTTTTTGCGATGCGATCTAGCGAGAATAGACGAACTCGGTGTGCAACGGCACCGGTAAATTTTGCAACGCCCGGGGGCAGTGTGCCTGTGAGAGAATCGGGGTCTCTTTGACGGAGCAGACATGGCCGACGACTCGACTGCCACGGATTCGACGACTGCCACGGTTTCGGCGCTTCCCACGAAAGCTGTGGAGGCAGACTGCGCGCGTGAGCCGATTCACATTCCTGGTGGTATCCAGCCGCATGGCTTTCTGCTGAGCGTCGATGACGACGGCCAGGTGGTGCAGGTCAGCGCCAACATCAGCGTACTGGTGGGCGCCAACGTCGAGTCGGTGCTCGGGCAGACGCTGTCGGCGGTGCTCGGCGAGCGTGGCGCGCAGCTCGTCCACCAGGCGTTGCACGATCTCGATACCGACGGTATCCCGCTCTACGCGGGATCCATCGACGACCCGCGCGGCGGCATGCATGCGCCGCTCGCGATCGTCGTGCACCGGTACGACGGCACGGCCATCGTCGAGCTCGAGCCCGCGCGCGACACGTCCGACGTGTTCGGGTCGATGTACCCGCTGGTCCGTACGTTCATCAACAGCCTGCAGAACGTCGAGGACTCCGACGCGCTGGCGGTGCTCGCCGCGCGCGAGGTCCATCGGATTACCGGCTACGGCCGCACGATGGTGTACTCGTTCGACGACGAAGGCCATGGCCATGTCATCGCCGAGTCGTTGTCGCCGGGCTATGCCGGCTACCTCGGTCAGCGCTTTCCTGCCTCGGACATCCCCGCACAGGCCCGTGCGCTGTACTTGCGCAATCGCATCCGCCTGATCGCGGACGCGGACTATGTGGCATCGCCGCTGGTCCCGCCGGCGCATCCGGCCACGGGTCGCACGACCGACCTGACCTACGCCTCGCTGCGCAGTATCTCGCCCGTGCACGTGCAGTACATGAAGAACATGGGCACCTGGTCGTCGATGTCGATGTCCATCGTCGTGCGCGGCCGCCTGTGGGGCCTCATCTCGTGCCACCACGACACCGCGCGCGTGCCGCCCTTCGAAGTGCGCACCGCGTGCGAACACATCGCGCAGGTGCTGTCGCTGCAGATCGAGGCGAAGGAAGACCACGCGGAGGCCGACTACCGGCTCGAGCTACGCCGCCGCCAGGCACGCCTGCTGGCCTCGATGGCCAACGCCGACGATTTCATCGACGCGATCGCCGCCGACCCGCGCGACCTGCTGGACCTGCCCGGCGCCACCGGCGCGGCCGTGGTGTTCGAAGGCCGCGTGGTGCGGATGGGCGACGCGCCCGCAACCGGCGTGATCGAACGCCTCGTGAACTGGTTCGACACGCGGACCGAGGACGTATTCGCCACCGACAACCTCGCCGAGGCGTGGCCCGAGATCACCGAGTTGTCCCCCGCCACATCGGGGCTGCTCGCGGTGTCGCTGTCGCGCCTGTTCCGCAACTACGTGATCTGGTTCCGGCCCGAGGTCGTGCGCACGATCCGCTGGGCGGGCGATCCCCGCGCCAAGCTGTCGACGCTGTCGCCGTCGCTGTCCCCGCGCAAAAGCTTCGAGGTCTGGACGCAGACCGTGCGCAACCGCTCGGCCCCGTGGCGGCTCGCGGAGGTCGAGATCGCGGGCGAGTTCCGCGGCGCGCTGTTGAACCTCGTGCTGCGCCGCGCGGAAGAGCTCGCGCAGCTCGCACTCGAACTCGGTCGCGTGAACCGCGAGCTCGAAGGATTCTCGTACACGGTGTCGCACGACTTGCGCGCCCCGTTGCGCCATATCGTCGGCTATGCGGACCTGCTGCGCGAGATGGAGCAGGCCAAGCTGTCCGACCGTGGCCGGCACTTCGTCGAGCGCATCATTGCCCAGGCGCGCTTCGGCGGCAAGCTCGTCGATGACCTGCTGTCGTTTTCGCAGATGGGACGCGCCGCGTTGCGCGCGCAGGCCATCGATCTCGACGATCTGCTCGCGCGCGTGGTGGCCGATGAAACCCGGGAACTCGGCGATCGCCAGATCGACCGCCGCATCGAATGGGAGATCGGCAATCTGGGCATGGTCAATGCCGATCCGGTGCTGATGGTCGTGGTATTGCGGAACCTGATCTCGAACGCGATAAAATTCACGGGCACGCGCACGGGGACCGACGGTCAGCCGGTGGCACGCATCTCCGTGACCCGCACCGAAGGCGAGGGCAACCTCGCCGGACAAGACGTGATCACGGTGCGCGACAATGGCGTGGGCTTCGACATGAAGTACGCGGACAAGCTGTTCGGCGTGTTTCAGCGGCTCCACCGGTTCGAGGAGTTTCCGGGCACGGGAATCGGCCTGGCCAGCGTCCGGCGTATCATCGAGCGCCATGGCGGCGAGACCTGGGCCGAGGGGGAGCTCGACCGGGGCGCCACGATTTCGTTCTCGCTGCCACGGGAAGTCACGCCCGAGAGCGTGCCGGTCCACGAGACCGCTACCGAGACGGCCGCACGACTGGCTGCGGTGTCATCCGGCCAGCCGTACCGGCCGGTTTTCAAAGATACGAAGAAAGTGGAGGACGATCGTGCTGAGGCCGATCCTGCTGGTTGAAGACAATCCCGACGATATCGAGCTGACGCTGATCGCGCTCGAGCGGTCCCGGCTCGCCAATCCGGTGGTGTCGGTACGCGATGGCGCGGAAGCGCTCGATTTCCTGCGTCGCGAGGGCAAGTGGGTGGACCGCGTGGAAGAGAATCCCGCGGTGATCCTGCTCGACAAGAAGCTGCCCAAGATCGATGGGCACGAGGTACTCAAGGCCGTGCGCGACGACGAACGGCTGCGGCGTATTCCGGTGGTGATGCTCACGTCCTCGCGCGAGGAGCGCGACCTGCTGCGCAGCTACGACCTTGGCGTGAACGCGTATGTCGTCAAGCCCGTGGAGTTCGACGACTTCATGGCGGCGATCAACGACCTGGGCGTGTTCTGGGCGGTGCTGAACGAGCCCCCGCCTTATCAACCCTGACCCCGCGGCCCTGACCCCGCACCCCTAGCGCTGCGCGGCCGCGCGCCGGATATCGTCCGGCGTGGCCAGCGGCAGCACCACGCGGAACAGCGCGCCCGTGCCCGGGCCGTCGCTGTGCGCGGTCACCGTTCCGCGGTGTACCTGCACGAGGTTCCGCACCATCCAGAGTCCCAGCCCAAGCCCCGCGGTACGGCCCGTGCCTTCGCCGCGCGCCTGTTCGAAACGCTCGAAGATCCGTTCGAGCGCTTCTGCCTCGATGCCCGCGCCCGTGTCCCGCACCGTCAGCTCGGCGCGCGCGCCGTCGAGGGTCACGGCCAGCTCGATACTGCCGCGGTCCGTGAACTTGACCGCATTCGTCAGCAGGTTCCACACGATCTGGCGCATGCGGCTTTCGTCGGCGAGCACGATGGCGGGGGTCAGCGAGTCCGCGCGCACGACGAGACCCTTCGATTCGGCGCCCACGCGGATATCCTCGGCCACGACGCTGGCGAGTGCCGCCAGATCCAGCGGCCGGAGTTCGACCGAGAGCTTGCCCGTGGCAATGGCGCCGCTGTCGAGCAGGTCATCGACCATGCGCGCAAGCTGGTGCGTATTGCGCTCGATGACCTCGGTCGCGCGCTCCACGTGCGCCATGTCCTTGGCGCGCTGCAGCAGCGTGGTCCACCAGAGGATGGCATGCAGCGGCGAACGCAGTTCATGGCTGACGGCGGCGACGAAGTGGTCCATCGCGCGGACGGCGCGATCGCTGTGCTCGCGCGCGCGCTGCTGCTCGGCCGCATAGGCCTGGCTGCGCAGTTCGCTGGTCTTGCGCGCGGTAATGTCGATGGTGAAGCCGAGCATCGACTGCGCGGTGCCATCGCCAAGATGGCGGGCCGCGCCGCGCGACATCAGCCAGTGCACGCTGCCGTCGGCCCACGTGACGCGGTACTCGACCTCGAAATGCGCGCGGGCGTCGATGCTCGCATCGATCGCGGCACGCACGCGTTCGCGATCGTCTTCATGGATCAGTTCGCTGAACAGCCGCCGTTCGTCGAGCGCGTCCGTGGGCTGCAGGCCCAGATTGGCCTTGCACTGGTCGGTGCAGATCATGAACCCCGTGGCGAGGTCGATCTCCCACGCGCCGACGCGCGCGAACGACAGCACTTCGTCCAGCCGCGCCTGGTTGTAGCGCAACTCCTCGTTGGCTTCCTCGACCAGCACCTGCCGCAGCCGGGCCTGCGAGCGCAGCTTCGCGTGCTCGCGGCGATTGTGCTCTTCGGCGACGACCTGGGTCGTCACGTCCATCACCTGGAGCAGCAGCAACCCGTCGGGCGCCACCGATGCGGCAGCGGGCGGAGCCTCCACACGCGACGCGCGGACCTGCCAGTAGTGCTCGGCAAACGCGCCGTGCGTGCTGATGTCGTAGCGGATCAGCGAAGACAGGCGTGCCTCGCCGGGGGCGAGGCCGTGCAGTGTGGCATCGAGCCATTCGGCGCGGGCCCGGCGCTGCGCGGCCGAGCCTGCCTGATTGATCTCGTAGACGGACTTGCCGACGACCTCGGCGAGCGTGCGGCCCGTCATCGCGCGGTACTTCGCGTTGGCGTGCAGGACGATAAGGCGCGCGTCGAGAATCAGGTACGCGTCGGGGAGCACCTCGAACAGGTAGGCGGTGTCGACGGGCAGACGCGTAGGGTCGTTCCCGCCATCGTTGGCCGCGTCGCCGCCCGATTTGTTGCCGGCGTCGTTGCCGGCGTCGTTGACCGCGCTGCTCACGGGGCGATCCCGTCCACGGCGGCGGTGCGCGCCAGCAGGTCGTCGAACGCACGGCATGCGCCTTCGCACGCCGCCGCGATATCGGCGGGGCCGTGCACGTTGGCGCGCAGCGCGTCGAGAAACTGCTTCCATCGCGGGCCCGGCGATTGCGGACCGAGGTATCGAAGCGGATGCGGCGCGAAGCGCTCGGCCAGCTGGCGATACAGCACGGCGCCGCCGAGCTGCGAACCCTCGATGACGTAGCTGATGCCCCAGCGGTAAGCCGCATCCGTGCGCAGCGAGGCCGTATCCACGGGCGGGACCTCGGGGCCGCCCGGCGGCATCGTGGCATGCGAGAGATCCGCGTCGAGCGCGGGCAGGCGTTGCACGGTGGGCAGCAGCCTCGGATCTTGCGGGCCGTCGCCGAACTGCGCGAACCACGCTTCGAGGGGGGCGAGCCAGGCGCGGATCAGCAGCAGATGGTCGCGGTAATCGACGAGGGCCGGTTCGGGCTGGGAAAGCGGCATCGAGCTGTCCAGCGTCGCATGCCGCGCGGACGTTGCCGCACGGAGTGCCGCGAGTACGTCGGCGGCGGCAGCGTCCTTGCCCTGTCCTTCGCCGTGTCCTTCAGATTGAGTCTCGAGATGTGTCTGTTGTGCAGTCACGCAATGCCCGCGTCGGTCCGGTCGTCGTTCCAGTCAAAACGCAGCCGCCAGCGGTGGGCTGGCAGGCTGCGGAGAACTCGTATCTTACAGGATGCCGGCAACGGACGGGGGTGCCCCACCGCGCGCGAAAATTGTCGTTTTTACACGCTCTGAGGCCAATAAATCGCGATTTGGCGCGCTTACGGTACGAGCCGGGTAAATACGTAATCGCGGTCTTTCACGCGCGCCGCGTGGCAGGCGAAACAGGTCTGGTGCTGGGCCTCGTCGACGGGCTTGCCGTTGATGAAACGGCCATAGCCCCAGCCGCCCGACGCGGCGTATTTCTTCGAGTCCTTGACCATTACCTGCACCGTGGTCGCGTGGTCGGGCACGAGCGCGGATTCGAAGTCCGGAGACTGCGTGTACTTGTACGCGAGCTTGACCAGGATCGACCCGTCGGGGAAGGGGAGCTTGCCCTTCTTGTATGCGTCCATCGCGATCTTGTTGCCGACCACGGTGCGCAGTTCGTTGAGCGGCTCTTTTTCGAGCGCCGGGGCGACGAACTCCCACTGACGATAGCCCTTGGGGATCGTCACGC
This sequence comes from Cupriavidus sp. OTU4054, assembly GCF_038440175.1. NCBI lineage: Bacteria > Pseudomonadati > Pseudomonadota > Betaproteobacteria > Burkholderiales > Burkholderiaceae > Cupriavidus > Cupriavidus sp. OTU4054. The sequence continues at coordinate 36,034 of NZ_JASATF010000009.1, read as the reverse complement.
CATAGATCGGCGAGGCATTGGGGTCCGGTCTGGCGGCTGCCTTGTTGTCCGACGGGGCGGACAGGGCCGGGTGCGCGAGCAGGGCGGCCGAGGCGGCCAGCGCGAGGGAAGCGAGGGAGGCGAGGGTGAAGCGCGTCGTTTTCATCGTTGTTTCCTACGGGGACCGGATGCCCTGCTATTTGTCCCTGACGATGTATCCGACGTATGTTCGCGAACCCTCGCGCTTGTATCTCAATGTATATGCGTGCGGCGATCAGTAGCCGTAGTAGTTGACCTGCGCCGGCTGCGAGCACGGTACATAGGCGCGGTCGCTGCTGCGGTAGCAGTAGCCCGGAGGCACCTGCGAGTACGGTTGCACCTGCTGTTGCGGGTAGGGCTGCTGGTACGACGTGTAACCCTGCTCGACATAACCGCCCTGCTCGATATACGTGACCGGTTGCGGCGGGGCGTAGACCGGGGCCGGCGCGGCAACGGCGGTGCTGCTGCTGAGGACGGCCGCGCCGATCGCGAGACCGGCGAGCGCGCCGATCGCGAGGGCTACGCCGCCACCGCCGCCGCCATGGCCGCCACCGTGATAGTGACCGCGGTCGCGGCCGTAGTCGCGCGCCGATGCCGGGCCTGCGGCCAGCAGTGCGGCACTGAGCAGGGCAATGCCCGTATATCGAATCGACTTGCGCATGGTGAGCTCCTTCGGGGCTGTGGTCGGCCAGATTCGCTGGCCTTTGTTGATGGAGTTCATGATGCACCACTAATCATTACAGTGGGTTATGCGATGGTGAGCAGATGTAAATGGCTGTAAGCGCGCGTGTAATAAACGCTCGAATCGTTGCCGGGCGTAGAATTTCCGGCGTTCCATCGCCCATTTTCGATCCCGCCATGACCCTGCGCACCCTCTATCCCGCCATCGAACCTTACGAGACCGGCATGCTCGACGTCGGCGACGGCCACGTCATCTACTACGAGCGTGTCGGCACGCCCGGGGCCAAGCCCGCGGTGTTTCTGCATGGCGGTCCGGGCGGGGGGATCTCCGCCGACCATCGGCGGCTCTTCGACCCCGCGCGCTACGACGTGATGCTGTTCGACCAGCGCGGATGCGGACGCTCTACGCCGCATGCGGGGCTGGAAGCCAATACGACCTGGCATCTGGTGGATGACATCGAGCGGCTGCGGTTGCTGGCCGGCGTCGAGCGGTGGCTCGTGTTCGGTGGGTCCTGGGGCTCCACGCTGGCGCTGGCCTATGCGGAGAAGTTTCCCGAGCGGACGACTGCGCTCGTGCTGCGGGGCGTCTACACCGTGTCGCAGGCGGAACTCGATTGGTACTACCAATACGGGGTCTCCGAGATGCATCCCGAGAAATGGGCGCGCTTCCAGGCGCCCGTGCCCGAGGCCGAGCGCGGGAACATGATTGCCGCCTACCGGAAGCTGCTGACGGGCGACGATCTCGAGAAGCAGGTCGAGGCGGCGCGGGCGTGGAGTGTCTGGGAAGGGCAGACGATCACGTTATTGCCGAATCCCGACAATACGGCCAAGCACGACGACGGGCATTTCGCGCTGGCGTTCGCGCGGCTGGAGAACCATTACTTCACGCATCGATGCTGGCTCGAGGACGGGCAGCTACTGCGGGATGCGCACCGGCTCGCGGGGATACCGGGGGTGATCGTGCATGGGCGGTACGACATGCCGTGTCCGGTGCGGTACGCCTATGCGCTGCAGGCGGCGTGGCCCGCTGCCACGTTGCATGTGATCGAGGGCGCGGGCCATGCGTGGACGGAGCCGGGGATACTGGATCAGCTCGTCGCGGCGACGGATCGGTTCGCGGGCGCCTGATCCAGGGCCTCGCGGATGGTCTCCAGCACGATCGTCGTCAGTCGCTGTACCGCCGCGCTCGGGTCCGCTTCGGCGCGATGGAGCGAAAGCGGGGCGGTTGGCAGCGGCGGCAGGCCGCTCGTCTTCGGATCGAGCGCGGTCAGGGTGCCCGGCAGGCTGACCGTCGTGCGCGGCGTCACGCCGCGGCCGGCCGCGGCGGCGGCCCAGAGGCCCGAGAGGCTGGGGCTCGTGAACGCCAGGCGCCAGGGCATGCCCGCGGCATCGAGCGCGGCGATACCGGCCGCGCGGAAGGTGCACGGGGGGACGAACGCGATCAGCGGCAGCGGTTCGTCGGGCAGGGCGTGCCGACGTGCGGCCCGCTCGGCCCGCTCGGCCCACTCGGGGGTGCCGACCCATGCGATGGGCACGTCGGCCACGCGCTCGCCATTGGGGTAGTGCGGCAAATCGCTACCGTCGCCCCACACCAGCGCCATATCGAGTTCCCCCCGCAGCGTCTTCTCCGCCAGCGGCACGCTGCGATCGACCTGCACCTCCACTCGAACCTTCGGGTGCGCGCGCGCAAAGCGACCCAGCACCGCTGGCAGCAGCGTATCGGCGAAATCCTGCGGCAACCCCAGCCGCACCCATCCCTCGAGATTCGCGCCGCGCACGGTGTCCACGGCCTCGTCGTTGAGTTCGAGCAGCCGCCGCGCATAGCTCAGCAACGCCTCGCCCGCGGTGGTCAGCGCAAGCCCGCGGCCCGCTTTCTGGACGAGGGGCAGGCCGATCTGGTCCTCGAGCTTGCGTAGCTGGGTGCTGACGGCCGACTGTGAGCGGCCCAGACGGTCCGCCGCCCGCGCGAAGCTGCCGAGCTCGAAGCCCGTCACGAATGTCCGCAGCACATCCATGTCAAGGTTGGTGCGCATGATCGTTCGATTACGTGGAAGTAAAGATTTGAATATTTCTGATTTTCAGAAACATTATTGGCGGCTATCTTGGACACGTCAACCACGCAAACAACGGAGTCCACCATGCCGCTGGTCCGCATCTCCCTGCTCAAGGGCAAATCGCCCGCCCATATCCGCGCCATCGCCGACGGCGTGCACGAGGCGCTCGTCGAGACGTTCCACGTCCCGCCGGAGGACCGCTTCCAGCTGATCCATCAGCACGATCGCGACGAATTCATCTACGATGCGGACTATCTCGGCGTACACCGGAGCGACGACGTGGTCTTTATCAACATCCTGCAGAGCAACTGGCGGGATACGAAGACCAAGCAGGCGCTATATCGGGCCGTGGCGGATCGCCTTGCGCGAAGCCCGGGGCTGCGGCGGGAGGACGTCCAGATCCAGCTGTCGCCGAACGGGCGCGAGGACTGGTCGTTCGGCAACGGCATCGCGCAGTACGTGAAGGACGGCGATGCGTGAATTTCCACCACTACAAGCACAGCAGGAAACGGATATGAATGTACTAGTCACGGGCGCCACCGCTGGATTCGGCATCGCCATCGCCAGGCGTTTCGCCGCGGCGGGTCATCGCGTGATCGCCGCGGGCCGCCGTGAGGACCGCCTCGATGCGCTGGCCGACGAACTCGGCCGCGACAAGGTATTGCCGCTGGTGCTCGACGTGCGCGACCGCGAGGCCGTGCAGGCCGCGATCGCCGGGCTGCCGGCGCCGTTCGCCGAGATCGATCTGCTGGTCAACAACGCGGGGCTGGCACTGGGTCTCGAGCCCGCGCAGTCGGCGGACCTCGACAAGTGGGACCAGATGGTCGACACCAATATCAAGGGCCTGATGTACATGACGCGCGCGGTGCTGCCGGGCATGGTGTCGCGCAATCGCGGCCACGTGGTCAACATCGGTTCGACGGCGGGCGAGTATCCGTATCCCGGCGGCAACGCCTACGGCGGCACCAAGGCATTCGTGCGGCAGTTCTCGCTGAACCTGCGCGCGGATCTGACGGGCACCAGGGTCCGCGTGACGGACGTGGCGCCGGGCCTCGTGGGCGGCACCGAGTTTTCGGCGGTGCGGTTCGGCGGCGACCAGTCGCGCGTGGCCAAGGTGTACGAGGGCGCGGACGCGCTCACGCCCGACGATATCGCCGAGACCGTGTTCTGGGCAGCCACGCTGCCGGCGCGCGTCAATATCAACGTGATCGAGCTGATGCCGGTGACGCAGTCGTTTGGCGCGTTGTCGATTCATCGCACCGGGCAGTAATTTTTACCGGGGAGGGGGCCCCCTCTCCCCCGGATTTCCTTGCAGCACCGTCCTTCCGTCGCCGCACGCGACCCCCGCACGCTTCTTGCGTGCCAGACCGTTCTGGCATGCCGGCCAGGACCGCCCGCCTGACCCAATCCCCCCACGAAAGCCCGGTAAGCCATCTGTTCCATCGATCTCCGCCTGGAAGAAGGATACGAACAATGGACGACGTTCACGCTTTTCGCTGTACGCGGCGCGATGTGCTCAAAGCCAGCGCGACCGCCGCCACCGCCGCGGCCATTCCGCCGCTGGCTTCCGCGCAGGGCGCCCCCTCGGCCCCCGCCGTTTCCGCATCTAGGAGCCAACCTGCGATGTCTCAAGTCACGCTCGAGGTCAACGGCCAGCGCGTCACGCTCGACCTCGATACCCGCACCACGCTGCTCGACGCCTTGCGCGAGCACCTGCATCTGACCGGAACCAAGAAGGGCTGCGACCACGGCCAGTGCGGCGCCTGCACGGTGCACCTCGATGGCCGCCGCATCAATTCGTGTCTGACGCTCGCGATCATGCACGAGGGCGCAAAAGTCACGACGGTGGAGGGCCTCGGCACGCCGCAGCGCATGCACCCGATGCAGCGTGCGTTCGTGAAGCACGACGGCTATCAATGCGGCTATTGCACGCCGGGGCAGGTGTGCTCTGCCGTGGCCGTGATCGACGAGATCCGCGCCGGCATTCCGAGTCATGTGAGCGCGAGCCTGACCGCGCGGCCGCAGCTGACGGAAGCGGAGATTCGCGAGCGCATGAGCGGCAATATCTGCCGCTGCGGCGCCTACTCCAATATCGTCGAGGCGATCGTGGAGGCGGCAGCCGCCACGGGGACGACGACCGGAGGGAGCCGCGCATGAAAGCCTTTACCTACGAACGCGCGCAGGATCCGGCCGCCGCCGCGGCAGCGGCCCAGCGCACGCCAGGCGCACGCTTCATTGCCGGCGGCACGAACCTGCTCGACCTCATGAAGCTCGAGATCGAACAGCCCGCGCATCTGATCGACGTGAACGGCCTTGGGCTCGACAAGATCGAGCCGACGCCGCAGGGCGGGCTGCGCATCGGTGCCCTCGTGCGCAATACCGACCTCGCGGCCGACGCCCGCGTGCGCCGCGACTATGGCGTACTGTCGCGCGCGCTGCTGGCCGGTGCTTCGGGGCAACTGCGCAATCGCGCGACGACGGCCGGCAACCTGCTGCAGCGCACGCGTTGTCCCTATTTCTATGACACGAACCAGCCCTGCAACAAGCGCCAGCCCGGCAGCGGTTGCAGCGCGCTCGGCGGCGTGAGCCGGCAGCTTGCCGTGGTGGGCGGCAGTCAGGCCTGCATCGCGACCCATCCCAGCGACATGGCCGTGGCCATGCGCGTGCTCGACGCCAATGTGGAGACCGTGCGCGCGGACGGCACGCGCCGCGTGATTCCGATCGTCGATCTGCACCGCCTGCCCGGCGATACCCCGCAGGTGGAGACCTCGCTGATGCCCGGCGAACTGATTACCGCGGTGACGCTGCCCGCGCCGGTCGGCGGCGCGCAGATCTACCGCAAGGTGCGCGACCGCGCTTCGTATGCGTTCGCGCTGGTTTCCGTGGCGGCGATCGTGCAGCGCGACGGTACGGGCCGCGTGGCGCTCGGCGGCGTCGCGCCCAAGCCATGGCGCATGGACGCCGCCGATGCCGAACTGGCGCGCGGCGCCAAGGCTGCGAGCGACCGCCTGTTCGCGGAGGCGATGCCGACCGAGGACAACCGATTCAAGATCGTGCTGGCCCAGCGCACGCTCGGTGCCGTGCTCACGCAAGCGAGGACCTGACCCATGAAATTCGATTCCCCCGCTACCGAGAATCCGATCGACCGCCTGCAGGTGGTCGGCAAGCCGCTGGACCGTATCGACGGGCCGATGAAGGCGTGCGGCAAGGCGCCCTATGCGTACGAACGTCACGACGTGGCGCCCAACCCCGCCTATGGGTATATCGTCCATGCCGGCATCGCCAAGGGCCGCATCGCGTCGATGGACCTCGCCGAGGCGCGCCGCGCGCCGGGCGTGATCACGATCGTCACGGCCGAGACCGCCGGCAAGCTCGGCAAGGGCAAGCGCAACACCGCGCCCCTGCTGGGTGGCCCGGAGATCCAGCACTACCACCAGGCCGTGGCATTGGTCGTGGCGGAGACGTTCGAGCAGGCGCGCGCGGCGGCCAACCTCGTGCGCGTCCAGTACGATGCGAAGCCCGGCGCGTACGACCTGCACAACGCGCGCACCAATGCGGTCAAGCCGAAGTCCGAGGAGGCCGACACGGCCGTCGGCAATTTCACCGAGGCGTTCGGCAAGGCGCCCGTCAAGCTCGATGCGATCTACACCACGCCGGACCAGTCGCACGCGATGATGGAACCGCATGCGTCGCTGGCCGCGTGGGATGGCGACAAGGTGACAATCTGGACGGCGAACCAGATGATCGACTGGGGCAAGCAGGACATGGCCGCCACGCTCGGCATTCCCAAGGAGAACGTGCGCATCATCTCGCCGTTCATCGGCGGCGGGTTTGGCGGCAAGCTGTTCCTGCGCGCCGAGTCGCTGCTGGCCGTGCTCGGCGCGCGCGCCGCGAAGCGCCCCGTCAAGGTCGCGCTTGCGCGGCCGATGATGATGAACAACACCACGCACCGGCCCGCGACGATCCAGCGCATTCGCATCGGCGCCACGCCGGACGGCAAGATCACGGCGATCGGTCACGAAAGCTGGTCGGGCGATCTGCCGGGCGGCCAGCTGGAGACGGCCGTGCAGCAGACGCGGTTGCTCTACGCGGGTGCCAACCGGATGACCGCCATGCGGCTGGCCACGCTCGATCTGCCCGAAGGCAACGCGATGCGCGCGCCGGGCGAAGCGCCCGGGCTGATGGCGCTGGAGATCGCCATCGACGAGATGGCCGAGAAGCTCGGCATGGACCCGATCGCGTTCCGCGTGGCCAACGACACGCAGGTCGATCCCGAACATCCGCAGCGCCCGTATTCGCAGCGCCGGCTTGCCGAGTGCCTGCGCATGGGCGCCGAGCGCTTTGGCTGGAGTGCGCGCAAGCCGAAGCCCGGTGCGGTGCGCGATGGCCAATGGCTGGTCGGCATGGGCGTGGCGGCCGCGTTCCGCAACAACCTCGTGATGAAGTCCGGCGCGCGCGTGAAGCTCGATCCTTCGGGCATGGTCATCGTGGAAACCGATATGACCGATATCGGCACGGGCAGCTACACGATCATCGCGCAGACGGCCGCCGAGATGCTCGGCGTGCCGATCGAGAAGGTGGCGGTGCGCCTCGGCGATTCGTCGTTTCCGGTGTCGGCGGGATCCGGCGGGCAGTGGGGCGGCAACAGCTCCACGGCGGGCGTCTACGCGGCATGCGTGAAGCTGCGCGAGGCCGTGGCGAAGCGCGCGGGACTCAATGCCGGCGATGCGGTATTCGCGAACGGGCAGGTGTCATCGGCCGGTCGCGCGGTGCCGCTGGCGTCGGTCGCCACCGATGGCGAGCTCGTGGCCGAGGACAGCATGGAGTACGGCGACCTCGACAAGAAGTATCAGCAGTCGACGTTCGGCGGACATTTCGTCGAGGTGGGCGTGGACGTGGCGACGGGCGAGATTCGGGTACGGCGGATGCTCGCGGTCTGCGCGGCCGGGCGCATTCTCAATCCGAAGTCAGCGCGCAGCCAGGTGATTGGCGCCATGACGATGGGCGTGGGGGCCGCGCTGATGGAGGAACTCGCCGTCGACAAGCGGCGCGGGTTCTTCGTCAACCACGACCTGGCCGGCTACGAGGTGCCCGTGCATGCCGATATTCCGCATCAGGATGTGATCTTCCTCGACGAGGTGGATCCGATGTCGTCCCCGATGAAGGCGAAGGGTGTCGGCGAGCTTGGAATTTGCGGGGTCGGCGCGGCGGTGGCCAACGCCATCTACAACGCGAGCGGCGTGCGCGTACGCGAGTATCCGATCACGCTGGACAAGGTGCTCGCGGGCATGGGCGGCTCGACGATGTAGCAACGCCCCGGCGGCCGGCGCGGTCTCGCTCGTCGCGAGGTCGCGCCGGGCCCCGATTCAACGTTCCCTGAGCGCCTCCGCGGCGCGATTCAGCGGCTTCAGCAGGTATTGCAGCACGGTCCGGTGTCCGGTCTGGATCTCGGCCGTGGCCACCATCCCCGGCAGGATCGGATGCCGCTTGCCATCGCTGGTTTCCAGATACGCGTGGTCAGTCAGGACATAGACGCGGTAGTAATAGACGCGCTTGTCCACCTGATCCTCGATGGTGTCCGGCGAGATGCGATCCACCTTGGCCGGCAGCGTGCCGTAGACCGACGACTCGTATGCGGAGATCTTGACCGTCGCCGCCTGTCCCGGATGGATAAAGGCGATATCGCGCGGACTCAGGCGCGCTTCGATCAGCAACTGGTCGCCGAGCGGCACGATTTCCATCAGCACGCCGCCGGGCCCGACCACGCCGCCGATGGTCGAGATGCGAATGTCCTTGACGATGCCGCGCGATGGCGAGGTGATGGACGTGCGCCGCAACTGGTCGGCGCGGCCCTCCCGGACCTTGAGCAGCGGGCCGAGATCGCCCATCGTGGTGGCGTAATCCGATTTCAGCGCCACGTAGTACTCGCTCTGCGTGGCGGACAGCTTGGTGGCAAGCTCGGCCGCCTTCTGCCGCAGCCGCAGGATTTCCACTTCGTTGGTGGCGCCCGTGCGCAGCAGCGGCAGCGCGATCTGGAGTTCATCCTGCGCGAGCTTCAGTTGCTTCTGGAGGTTCGAGACGTTTTCGCGGAACGCGCGACGGTTGGTCTCGAAGGCCTGCCGCTCGCGATCGACCACGGCTTGCTCCTTCGCCAGTTCTGGCGGAAAGCTCACGGTCGCGGCATCGTTCATCTCCGCGCGCAGCCGGGCCGCGCGCGCCTGCAGGGCGACGATCTTCTCGAGCGCTTCTTCCATCGACGATCGCGCGAGCACCGGATCGAGCGTGGCCAGCTTTTGCCCGGCCTGCACCACATCGCCTTCGCGCACGGACAGCTCCGATACGATGCCGCCTTCGAGGCTCTGGATGATCTGCCCCTTGGACGCGGGCGTCACCTTGCCTTCGCCCACCGCGACTTCGTCGAGCACGGCGAAGCCGGCCCAGACGAGGAAGATCGCGAGCGCGCCGATGATCAGCCATAGCAGGTAGCGCGGGCCGTTGGCGGGCTGGCCCGTCCGCATCCACATCGTGTACGTGTTCATGCCAGACCTCCTGCGGAAGGCGTCGGCCGCATGTGAGCGGCCGGCGACGCGGCCGATCTCGCGGCGTTTTGCCGCAGGCTGGCCAGCACTTCGTTCTTGGGCCCGTCCCGCACGATGCGACCGCCGTCGAGCACGATAAGCCGGTCGACGAGGCCGAGCACCGCATAGCGGTGCGTGGCCACGACCAGCGTGCGATTGCCGAGCCAGCCGCCCACGCGCTCGATGATGCTGTGCTCGGTGGCCTCGTCGAGCGAGGCGGTCGGCTCGTCGAGCAGCAGCACGTTCGGTGCCCGCAGCAGCGTGCGCGCGAGCACGAGGGCCTGCCGCTGTCCGCCGGAGAGGCCCACGCCGTTCTCGCGGATGCGCAGGTCCAGGCCGTGCGGCTGGTTCAGCAACATCTGGTCCGCGCACGCGAGGCGAAGCGCTTCGAGCAATGCTTCGTCGGTGGCGAGCGGATCGGCGATGCGCAGGTTGTCGCGCAGCGTGCCGTAGAACAGGTTCGACTCCTGCATGACCACGCCGACGTCGCGGCGGATGTCCGCGGTGTCGATCAATCCCATCGGCGTCTCGTTGAACACCACGCGGCCCTGCACGGGCGTGGCCAGGCCGGCCATCAGCCGCAGCATCGTGGACTTGCCCGCGCCCACGCGGCCCAGAATCGCGATGCGTTCACCCGGTTCGATGCGCAGTTGCGGAATGACGAGCGCGGGCTTTTCCTGCGGGTCGAAGCCGTAGACGACGCTCTCGAAACGGTAGCGGCCGACGAGGGCGGGCCGGTGATAGGCGTCCTGGCCGGGCTCGTGGTCGAGCGGCAAGTCGAGGAGCTTGTCGAGCGCCTTCTTGCCCACGCGTGCGTTCTGGATGCGGCCGAGCACGGCAGGAATCTGCGAGAGCGGGGCGATCGTGCGGCTCGTCAGGATCGAGCACGCAAGCACGGCGCCGAATGACAGGTTGCCGTCGAGAATGCCGTACACGCCGCCGACGATCACGCCCACATAGGCCACCTGCTGGATCGTCTGCGAGAAATTGACGAGGATGCCCGCGATAAAGCGCTGCCTGAGACCGATCTCGCCGTTGACCTCGTTGACGTGCTGCCACAGCTTGCGGAAGCGCGGCTCGGCCTGCAGCGACTTGATGTCCTCGGCGCGGTAGATCGATTCCATGAGGATGGCGTTGCGCAGCGCGGACTCGGCCATGCCCTCGGTGGACAGGCGCGCGAGCGGCACCTGCGCGAGGATGCCGGGCAGGATCAGCAGCGGAATCGCGACCAGCGGCACGAGCACGAGCCAGCCGCCGAGCAGCCAGATGATGAACAGGAACGCGAGCACGAACGGCAGGTCGATCAGCACGCCGAGCGAACTCGAGGTCAGCAGCTCTCGCAGCTGCTCGAGGTCCCGCAACTGCGAGATCAGCGTGCCCGGCGACTGCGGGCGGGCGTCGTTGCGGATATCGAGCACGCGCGCGAAGAACATGGCTGACAGTTTGAGGTCCACCTGCTTGCCGAAATGGTCGGCGATGGCCACGCGCGCGGTGCGGATGGCGAGTTCGAGCAACAGTGCCAGCGCGACGCCAGCGGTCAGGACCCACAGCGTGTTGGTGGAGCGCGCGGGCACCACGCGGTCCCACACCTGCATCGCGAACAGCGAGGTGGCCACGGCCAGCAGATTGCCGAACAGCGAGCCGAGGCCGAGTTCGAGCATCGTGCGCCAGTTGGCCGTGAAGGCGCCCGTCAGCCACGACCTGGGCTGCATGGCGATATATGCGTCCAGCCGGTCGCTATGCGGCGCTTCGCGTTCGCGCAGCAGCAGCACGCGCAGCTTGCCCTGATGATCCGGCCGGACCAGCGACGCGAGCATCGGCGTGCGCTCGACGTTGCCGCCGTCCGTGGCCAGCTGGACCATGGCCTTGCCTTGCGAGACCGACACGATCAGGCCGACATGGCGTTCGTCGATCGGGACCAGCGCGGGGAGCAGCACGTCGGACAGGTCCTCGGGCCGGATATCGGCGTACTGCGCGGTAATGCCTGCCGCGGCGGCCATCTCGACCACGGTGCGTTCGCCGTCGGCCCGGTCGGCCCACGCGGAGGCGCCACGGATCAGTTCGGGCGAGTTCGTCAGGCCGAGGTGGCGGGCGGCCATGAGGATGGCTTCGGTCCAGCGCTCGAGCGGGACGCCGTCGGCTTCCGGGTTCGTCTCCAGCGGGTTCTTTTCCGGAATGGCGCTCATGGTTTTCCTCTCATTTGCCGGCTCCCAGTTCCTGCTCGCGCAACAGGTCGACGAATCGGCCCACGGCCACGTGCGCGCGTACGCGCGCGACGGTGGCGTCCGCCATGGCGCTGACCCATTCCTGCTCGGCGATAAAGATTTCTCGCTCGGGATTGAGCACGTCGGTCAGCGTGCGCTTGTTGAGGATGTACTCCTGCCAGTACAGATCGCGCGAGGCGCGCAGCAGGGCGATCATCTTTTCGTAGCTTTCGCGCCGGGCCAGCGCGCCGGCGGCTTCGCTCGACGACGCGCGCAACGCGGTACGCGCGATCAGGCGCTGGTTGTCGAGCGCATCCAGCGCGGCGCGGCGTTCGGCCTGCGCGGCCGCGATGCGGTGCTGGTTGAGGCCGCCGAGCGAGAAATCGCCGGAGATCGATACGCCGACCCAGGTGTCGTCGAGGGCGTTGGCGGGGCCGGTCGACACCGAGCGGCTGACCCCCACGCTGACGGACGGGAAGCGTTCGGCTTCGGCCTGCGAGACATGGGCTTGCGCGGCTTCCACGGCGGCGCCCGCCGCCAGTACCGCGGGCGTCTGTTCGACGTTGCCCGTTTCGTCGCCGAGGTTGCGGATATCGCCGTCGGTGTTGTTGAGGTCCTCGACCTGCTCGGGCTTGATGCCGATGAGCTCCGCCAGGCGCGAGGCCGCGACGTCGAAGCGGCTGCGCGCGCGCAGCTCGTCTGACTTCGCGCGCTGGATGGCGATGTCGGCCATATTGCGATCCGAGTTGACCGACAGGCCGGCACGGACACGGTCGCCGATCTTGGCGCGCGTGGCCGTGAGCGCTTCCACCTGCCGCTGCGCGGCGGCGACGATCTCCTGGCTGGCGGCGAGCTCCACGAAGGTGGCCGCGGTGTTCTGCGCGATCGTCTCCATGGTGTCGGACAGCAAATGCCGGTTGCGGCTGAGTGTGGCATCGGCCGCGGCAATGCGGCTCTGGGTTCTGCCGAAGTCATAGACCAGCTGGCTCACGCCCACCGAGCTGCGCACGCCCGCAAGGTTGCCACCGGTGCCGTACGTGCCGCCGTAGCCGGGGCGCACGCCATATTCGAGCTTCGGATACCAGGCGGCCTTGGCCACCGCGATCTCGGACGTGCTTTGCGCGATCACGGCGTTGGCACGGCTGATGTCGGGATGCCGCGAGATGGCCAGGCCGATGGCTTCGCGGATGCCGATGCCCTGCACCTGGATATGGCGCATGCCGCCGGTGCTGTCGATGGTCGAGGACGGGGTGGGCGGGGCAGCCAGCGGGGACGATGCGGGCAGCATGTACTCCGATGGGGCGGCAATGGCCCCGGCGTACGCTAGCGCGAGCGTACAGGCGGCCATCGCGCGACTGAGGTGTTCTGGACGGATGGTGGGCAATTGTTGCGGTCGTGAGTGCGTCAGGGGGTGGTTGCCCTCACCCCCGGCCTCTCTCCCCCCGAGGGGGGAGAGAGGGTCAATCCCTTCACACCACCAGTTGGTGGTTCGCCAGCAAGGTCTCCAGGTTCGTCGTCACGTTGTTCAGCGTCACCAGCGTCTGCGACGAGAACGCGGCGCCCGCGCCGTCGCGGTCGATGGCGATGATCGTGTTGCCGTTGACGTTGGTCACGCTCACGAAGTTGCGGATCGCGTCGCCGGCATCGATCGTGGCCACGCCGTTGACGTAATGCGCCGGACCATCCGCGTCGTGCTGGTACCCCACGAGCAACGCCGAGATATCGATCCGGTCCGCACCGGTCTGGTTCGGGCCCGAGGCCACCACGAAATCCGTGATCACGTCGCTGCCGTTGCCGGCGGTGTTGTCGGTGCCGTTGACCTCCCAGAGGAACACGTCGCCGCCCGTGCCGCCCGTCAGCGTGTCGTTGCCGCTGCCACCGATCAGGATGTCGTTGCCCGCGCCGCCGTTGAGCGTGTCGTTGCCGGCCCCGCCACGCAGCAGGTCGTTACCGCCGCCGCCATTGAGCGTGTCGTTGCCCGCATAGCCGTACATCCGATCGTCGCCGGCGGAACCGTTGAGCGTATTGGCGGTCGTGGTGCCTTCGATGATCGTGGAGGACTGCGTGCCGCCGAGCAGGTTGGTCAGCACGCCGGCACTGAGCAGCTGGCTCGCGGTGCTGGTGGACGTGAGTCCGGTGGTATCGGTCGCCGAGATCGTCAGCGAGTTCAGCAGCGCGGCGTTGACACCCAGCAGCCCGTTGCTCAGCGTGACCGACCCGAGCAGCTCGTTGAGGTGCAGGTTGTCGATCGGCCCGCCGTCGAGCGACGTGACCGTAAGCAGCGACGACGCGCCGATCCCGAGCACGCCCGGGTTGTTCACCACCGTGAACCGCAGCCCGAGCTCGGCCGCGAGCGTCTGGTTGGCGTTGAGCGTCTGCAGTGCCAGCAGGTCCAGCACGCCTCCGAACGAGATCTGCACCTGCTGGATATTGTTGTTGTAGTCGCTGGCCGCGAAGAACTGCTGTTGGCCGAGCTCGATGAGCCCCAGCACGTTCGCGTCGGCGATGCCGAGCAGCCCACCCGCATCGCGCACCGTGACCTGCGGTGCGACGTTGTGGTTGATGGTCAGCGCCTGGCTCGCGATGCCGCCGATATTGCCGGCCGCATCGACCACGCGCGTGCTGATGGTGTAGCTGCCGTCGGCCAGCACGCCGCTCGAATACCAGGTCCACGCGGTGCCCGCGACGATCGCGTTCGTCCACGTGGTGCCGCCATTGAGGCTGACCTGCAGCACTTCGCCCGCGCCCAGCGCGGCGCTCAGCGTGCCGCCGACGATCGGCGTGGTATCGCCGGTCACGAAGTCGCCGATCGTGCCCGTGTCGTCGGTAATCGTCGTGATCGCCGTCGTGACGGTCGGCGCCACCGTGTCGATCGTGAGAGTGAACGCCGCGGTCGGCGCGCTCACGTTGCCCGAGGCATCGGTCGCGGTGACGGTCAGCGCGTACGTCCCGTTGCCGAGCGCCGTCGGGGTAAAGCTCCAGTTGCCCGTGCCATCGACCACCACCGTTCCGAGCAGCGTGGCGCCGTTGAACACGCTGATCAGCGCGCCCGCCTCGGCGGTGCCGTTCAGCGTCGGTGTGGTGTCGTTGGTGCTCGCGCCGCTGAGCAGCGTGCCGACCACGGGCGCCACGTTATCGACCACGCTGGAGATGACGGGCACGGTCGGTGCCAGCGCATCGACGGTCGCCGTCACGCGGGGGCTGGTATTGCCGGCCCCATCGACGGACGTCACGCCGACGACGATACCGTTGCCCAGCGCGGGCGATGGCGAGAAAGACCACGTGCCGCCCGCGGTGGCGGTCACCGAGACATCGGCCACGCCATCGCCGTTGAGGTCGATGGCGACGACGCTGCCCGCCTCCGCGGTGCCGGTGAGCGAGGTGCCGCTCGCACGCGTGATGACCGGCGCGACCGGCGCGATGGTATCGACGATAAAGCCGAAGGGCGCGGTGGCGCCGCTGATATTCCCGACCGCGTCCGTGGCGGTGACGGTCAGCGCGTAGGTGCCGTTGGCAAGGGCCGGCGTCGTGAAGGACCAGTTGCCGTTGACGTCCGCGACGACGGTGCCGAGCAGCGTCACGCCGTTGAATACGCTGACGGTGCTGCCCGCTTCCGCGGTGCCGATCAGCGTCGGCGTGGTGTCGTTGGTACGCCCGCCCAGCGCAATACCGCCCACCACGGGCGCTACATCGTCGGTGACGGTCAGGAGGATCGGCACGGCTGGCGCGAGCCGGTCGATGACCGTGCTGGCGGGAGCGCTGACATTGCCGGCCGCGTCGGTGGCGGTGACCGCGACCACGGTGCCGTTGACGAGCGGCACGGCGGGCGTATAGGTCCACGTGCCGCCGGCGGTGGCCGTGACCGTCGCATCGGCCACGCCGTCGCCGTTGAAGTCGAGCCCGACGAGGCTGCCGGCTTCCGCGGTACCGGTCAGCGTGGTGCCGTTGCTCGCGCCCACGGTGGGCAGCGCGGGCGCGGCGGTATCCACGCGGAACGTGAAGCCGCCGCTGGCGACGCTGGTGTTGCCGACCGCGTCGGTCGCGGTGGCGGTGATCGTGTAGGTGCCGTCGATGAGCGCGGGCGGCGTGAAGGTCCACGCGCCGCCCGTTGCCGTGACGGTGCCGAGCAGCGTGGTGCCGTTGTAGATATTGACGATGCTGCCGGCCTCGGCCGTGCCCGTGAACGTCGGCGTGGTGTCGTTGGTCACGCCATTGGCCAGGATCGACCCGAGGCCCGGCGCGACGTCGTCGGTCACGGTCAGCAGGACCGGCGCGGCGGGCGCCGCCGCATCGACGATCGTCGAGGCGGGCGGGCTCGTATTGTTGGCCGCGTCGGTCGCGGTCACCGTGACGACGATGCCGTTGCCGAGCCGCACGGGCGGGGTATAGGTCCATGCGCCGCCCGCGCTGGCGAACACCGAGACATCGGCGACGCCGTCACCGGTAAGGTCGATATTGACGCGGCTGCCGGCCTCGGCGGTGCCGGCCAGTACCGTGCCGTTGGTCGCCGCGATGGTCGGCAATGCCGGCGGCGTGGTGTCGTTGAGGTTGATGTTGACCGTCGTCGAGGCGCCGGCGGGGCTGGGATTGCCCGCGCGGTCGGTCGCCGTGACCGTCACGACGACACCGTTGCCGAGCGCCGTGGTGGGTTGATACGACCAGTTGCCGCTTGCATTGACCCCGACCGTGGCATCGGCCACGCCATCGCCATTGAGGTCGATATTGACGAAGCTGCCCGCTTCGCCCGTGCCCGACAGGATCGTGCCGTCGGTCGGCACGACCGTCGGCGCCGGCGGGGGAGCCGTATCGATGGTGATCGCGAAGCTCGTGCTGGCGCCGCTGGCATTGCCGGCCGCGTCCGTGGCGACGGCCGTGAACGTATACGTGCCGTCGGGCAGGCCCGTGGCCGGCGTGAACGTCCAGTTGCCGAGCGGATCGGCCGTGGCCGTGCCGACCAGTGCGGCACCGTTGAAGATATTGACGGTGCTGTTGGCCTCGGCGGTGCCCGCGAGCGTCGGCGTGTTGTCGTTGCTGAAGCCGCCGGGGCCCACCGCGCCCAGTACCGGACCGAAGTTGTCGGTGATGCTGGCGATGACCGGCGTATTCGGCGGCGCGGTGTCGATCACGAGCACGAACGGCGCGCTGGGCAGGCTGACATTGCCCGCGTCGTCGGTCGCTGTGATCGTGAGCGTGTAGGTGCCGTCGGCCAGGTCGTCTGGCGGCGTGAACGTCCACGCGCCCCCGGTGGCCGTGACGGTGCCGATCAGCGTCGTGCCGTTGAAGATATTGATCGTGCTGCCGGCCTCGGCGGTACCGGCCAGCGTCGGCGTACCGTCGTTGGTGCTGCCGCCCGAGAGAACGGTCCCGAGCACGGGCCCGACGTTGTCGGTCACGCTCACCAGCACTGGCGCGGCCGGCGCCGCGGCGTCGATCGTCACCGTGGCCGCGGTGCTGCTGTTGCCGGCCGCGTCGATGGCGGTCACGTTGACGACCGCGCCGTTCGCCAGCGGGGTCGCGGGCGTGTAGGTCCAGTTGCCCGCCGTGTCGGCGATGACCGTGGTATCGACGGTGCCGTCGTTGTTGAGATCCAGCCCGATCGTGGTGCCCGCGTCGGCGGTACCGCTCAGCGTGGCGGCGGTATTCAGGACGATGACGGGCACCGTGGGCGGCGTCGTGTCGATCGTCACCGTGAACACCGCGCTCGGCGCGCCGATATTGCCCACGGCATCGGTCGCCGTCGCGGTCAGCGTATAGGTGCCTTCGGGCAGTCCCGCCGTCGGCGTAAAGGTCCAGTTGCCATTGATGTCGGCGGTGGTGGTGCCGACCAGCGCGGTGCCGTTGAAGATATTGACCGTGCTGTTGGCTTCGGCGGTGCCGGTCAGCGTCGGCGTCGTGTCGTTGGTGCTGCCGCCCGACAGCACCGGCCCCGTGACCGGGGTGACGTTGTCGGTCACGCCGGAGATGACCGGCGCGGGCGGTGGGGCTGCATCGATGACGGTCGTGGACGGCGTGCTCGCGTTACCCGCGGCATCGATCGCGACCACGCTGACCGTGGTCCCGTTGGCCAGCGCCGGTGCGGGCGTATAGGTCCAGACGCCGGCACCGTTGGCGGTGACCGTGGCGTCGGCGGTGCCGTCGCCATTGAGGTCGAGGGCAATGGTGCTGTTGGCGGCGGCCGTACCCGTGATCGACGTGCCGTTGCTCGCGGCGATGACCGGCGGGGGCGGCGCGACCGTATCGACGGTCAGCGTGAAGGTGGCGGTCGGCGTGCTGACGTTGCCGGACGCGTCGGTCGCGGTGGCGGTCAGCGCATAGGTGCCGTCGATCAGCCCGGTGGCGGGCGTGAAGGTCCAGTTGCCGTTCGCATCGGCGGTAACCGTGCCGATAAGCGCGGCGCCGTTGAAGACGTTGATCGTGCTGCCGGCTTCGGCGGTACCCGATAGCGTGGGCGTGTTGTCGTTGGTGCTGCCGCCCGTGAGCACGGGGCCGACCACCGGGCCGACGTTGTCGGTCACGCTGACGATGACCGGCGCCGCTGGCGCGACGCCATCGATCGTCACGCTGGCCGCCGCGCTCGTGTTGCCCGCGGGGTCGGTGGCGGTGACGCCCACCACGGTACCGCTGGCGATCGGCAGCACGAGCGTGTAGCTCCATGTACCCGCCGGAGTGGCCGTGACGCTCACGTCCGCGGTGCCGTTGCCGTCGAGGTCGATATTGACCGTGCTGCCGGCAACCGCGGTACCGGTCAGTTGAGAGAGGATCGCGCCATTGCTCGGGTTGACCGTCGGCACGGCGGGCGGCGTGGTGTCGATGACCACGTTGAACGCGGCGCTCGCGCCGCTGACGTTGCCGGCGGGATCGGTGGCGGTGGCCGTCAGCGAGTAGTTGCCGTCGAGCAGCGCGGGCGAGGGCGTGATGGTCCAGACGCCGAGACCGTTGGCCACGGCCGTGCCCACGAGCGTGGTGCCGTTGAACAGCTGGACGGTGCTGCCGGCTTCGGCCGTGCCGGTGAGCGTGGGCGTGGTGTCGTTGGTGACGCCACCCGACAGGATGGGTCCGACGATCGGTGCGGCATCGTCGGTGGCGCCGAGAATGACCGGCGCCGACGGCGCGGCGCGGTCGATGACCGTGGTGGCGGGCGTGCTGGCATTGCCGGCCGCATCGACGGCGACCGCGACCACCGTGACGCCGTTGAGCAGCGGCGTGGCGGGCGTGTAGGTCCAGTTGCCGCTTGCGTTCGCAACGACCTGCGCGTCGGCGGCGCCGTCGCCGTTGATATCGATCGCGATGGTGCTGCCGGCGACGGCGGTACCCGAGATCACGTTGCCGTTGCTCGGCGCGATGACCGGCGGCGGCGGGGGGGCGGTGTCGACGGTGAACGTGAAGGCCGCGCCGGGCGCGCCCACGTTGCCGAGCGCGTCGGTGGCCGTGGCGGTGACCGTGTATGTGCCGTCGGGCAGAGCGGTCGTAGGCGTAAAGGTCCAGACGCCCGAGCCGTTGGCCGTGACCGTGCCGAGCAGCACGGTGCCGTTGTACAGGTTGATGGTGCTGTTGGCTTCGGCCGTGCCGGTCAGCGTGGGCGTGGGATCGTTGGTGACGCCCCCGGCGGAAATCGGACCGGTGACGGGGCCCACGTCATCGAACGCGCCCGTGAACACGGGCGGTGCCGGCGGTGCCGAGTCGATCGCCGTGCTGGCCGGCGCGCTCACGTTGCCGGCCGCATCGACGGACGTCACGGTGATGACGGTGCCGTTGGCGAGCGGCGGCGCGGGCGAGAACGACCAGGTGCCGCCTGGCGTGGCGGTGACCGTCACGTCGGCCACGCCGTCGCCATTGAAGTCGATGCGCACGAGCGTGCCCGCATCGGCGGTACCCGACAGCGCGGTACCGTTCGTCGGTGCAACGGTCGGCGCGCCGGGCGGCACCGTGTCGATGGTGACCGTGAACGCCGGCGTCGGCGCGCTGACGTTGCCGACGGCATCGGTCGCCGTGGCGGTCAGCGTGTAGGTGCCGTCCGTCAGCCCCGCGCTGGGCGTAAAGCTCCAGTTGCCGTTGGCGTCGGCATTGGCGGTGCCGATCGGCGTAGCGCCGTTGAAGATACTGATGGTGCTGTTGGCCTCGGCCGTACCGGACAGCGTCGGCGTATTGTCGTTGGTCGCGCCGCCCGACAGGATCGGGCCGGTGACCGGTGCCGCGTTGTCGGTCACACTCGTGATCGCGGGCGCGGCCGGCGCGGCACGATCGACCGTGAGCGTCGCGGCGCCGCTCGTGTTGCCCGCGGGGTCGGTGGCGGTCACGTTGACCACCGTACCGTTGCCCAGCGGCAATGCGGGCGTATAGCTCCACGTGCCGCCCGGCGTGGCCGTAACGGTCACGTCGACGGTGCCATTCCCGTCGAGATCGAGATTGACCGTGCTGCCGGCTTCCGCGGTACCGGTCAGCGTGCTGCCGTTGGTCGGCGCGATGGTCGGCACGGCCGGGGCGGCGGTGTCGACGACGACGGTATAGCCCGTGCTCGGCACGCTGATATTGCCGACGGCATCGGTGGCGGTGACCGTGTACGTATGGCTGCCGTCGTTCGCGCCAGTCGGCAGCGTGAACGTCCACGTCCCCCCCGTGGCCACGGCCGTGCCGAGCAGTGTCGTGCCTTCATACACGCTGACCGTGCTGCCGGCTTCGGCCGTGCCCGACAGCGTGGGCGTGGTGTCGTTGGTGCTGCCGCCGCTGAGGACCGGTCCGCGCGGATCGGTGGCAACCACGATGACGGGTTGCGCGGGTGGCGCGCCATCGACGGTGGCCGTGCCCGCCAGGCCCGTATTGCCGGCCGTGTCGGTGGCGGTGGCGCTCACCACGGTGCCGTCCGGCAGACGCGTGGCGGGCGTATAGGTCCAGTTGCCCGCGCTGTCGGCCTGGACCGTGACGTCGGCGGTGCCATCGCCATCGAGATCGAGATTGACGGTGCTCCCGGCCTCGGCGGTGCCCGTCAGCACGGTGCCGTTGGTTGCCGCGATGGTCGGCGCCGCGGGCGGCGTCGTATCGACGATGCTGCCGTCGACCGTGGTCGTGGCCGCGCCGCTCGTATTGACGGCGGCATCGGTCGCGGTGACGCTGACGACCGTGCCGTTGGGCAGCGGCGTGGCGGGCAGGTACGACCAGTTGCCGCCGCTGTTCGCGACGACGGTGGCGTCCGGCGTGCCGTCGTTGTCGAGGTCGATGTTGATGGTCGCGCCGGCTTCCGCCGTGCCCGTGAGCGTCGTGCCGTTGGTCGCGGTCACGCTCGGCGCCGGCGGCGGCGTCGTGTCGACGGTAATCGTGTAGACGGCGCTCGGCGCGCTTTCGTTGCCCGCCGCGTCCGTGGCCGTCACGGTCAGGCCATACGTCGCATTGGCGGTCAGCGCCGTGGTCGGGGTCACGCTCCAGTTGCCGTCGATATCGGCGGTGGCGGTGCCGATGAGCGTGGTGCCGTTGTACAGGTTGATGACGGCGCCCGCCGCGGCGGTGCCTGTCAGCGTGGGCGTGGTGTCGTTGGTCGCGCCGCCGTTGACGATCGCACCGAGGCCCGGCAACTGATCGTCGGTCGCGCCCGTGACGACCGGCGCGGCGGGCGCGGCGGTGTCGATGACGATCGTATAGGGCGCGCTGGGCGTGCTCGTGTTGCCTGCCGCATCGGTCGCGGTGACGGTGACGTTGTACGTGCCGTCGGGCAGGCCGGCCGGTGGCGTGAAGGTCCAGTTGCCGCCCGTTGCCACGACGGTGCCGAGCAGCGTGGTGCCGTTGAAGATCTGGATCGTGCTGCCGGCCTCGGCGGTGCCTGCAATGGTCGGCGTGTTGTCGTTGGTGCTGCCACCGTTGCCCACGGGACCGGTGACCGGCGCGACATTGTCGGTGACGGAGGCGATGACCGGCGGCGCGGGCGGCGCGGCATCGATCGTCACGGTGGCGGGCGGGCTGCTGTTGCCCGCGGCGTCGACGGCCGTCACGTTGACCGTCGCCCCATCGGCAAACGGCGTGGCGGGCGTGTAGGACCACGTGCCGCCGGGTGTGGCCGTCACGGTGACGTCGGGCGTGCCGTCGTTGTTCAGATCGATCGCCACGATGCTGCCCGCGAGGGCCGTCCCCGCGAGCGTGCTGGCGCTGCTCTGTGTAATGACCGGCGTGGCCGGCGGCGCGGTGTCGATGGTCAGCGCGAACGGCCCGCCGGCCTGGCTGACATTGCCGAGCGGATCGGTGGCCGTGGCCGTAAACGAATAGGTGCCGTCGGGCAGGTCCGCCGCGGGCGTGATGCGCCAGTTGCCGTCGACGTCGACGAGCGCCGTCCCGACGAGCGTGGTGCCGTTATAGACGTTGACGGTGCTGCCGGGCTCGCCGGTACCGGTGAACGTGGGCGTGGGGTCGTTGGTGCTGCCGCCGCTCGCGACGGGATCCGTGCCCGGTGCGACGTTGTCCGTGACCGTGCCGAACAGCGGTGCCGGGGGCGGGGCCGCATCGACGGTCGTGGTGGCCGGCGCGCTCGCGTTGCCGGCCGCATCGACGGCGGTCACGGTGACGACGGTGCCATTGGCGAGCGCGGGCGCGGGGGTGTACGTCCACGTACCGCCGGGCGTGGCGGTGACCGTGGCTTCGGGCACGCCGTCGCCATTGAGGTCGATGGCCACCACGCTGCCCGCGACAGCGGTACCGGACAGCGTGCCGCCATTGGTTGCGGCAATCGTCGGCGCGGCGGGCGCGGCCGTGTCGATGGTGAGCGTGAACGGCGCGCTCGGATTGCTGACGTTGCCGACCGCATCGGTCGCGGTGATGGTCAGCGCGTAGGTGCCGTCGGGCAGCGCGGTGCCGGGCGTGAAGGACCAGTTGCCATTGGCGTCCGCCGTGACGGTGCCGACCAGCGCGGTGCCGTTGTAGATGTCGATCGTGCTGTTGGGTTCGGCGGTGCCTGTCAGTGTGGGCGTGCCGTCATTGGTGCTCGCCCCGCTCGAAAGCGGACCGGTCACGGGCGTGGCATCATCGGTCACGCTGCCGAGTACCGGCGCATTGGGCGCGGCGGCATCGACGGTAACGCGCGCGGGCTCGCTCGCGTTACCCGCGGTGTCCATCGCGGTCACGGTGACGACCGTGCCGTTGGGAATCTGCGTCGCGGGTGTGTAGGTCCAGGTGCCGGCGTTGGTGGCGGTGACGGTCACATCCATATTGCCGTCGCCGTCGAGGTCGATGCCCACCGTGGCGCCCGCTTCCGCGGTGCCGCTCAGCGTGGTGCCGTTGGTCGGGGCGATGGTCGGCAGCCCCGGCGGCGTGACGTCGGCCAGCGTCGAGGTGGCCGGCAGGCTCGTATTGCCCGCCGCGTCGCTGGCCGTCACGCTGACCACGGCGCCCGGTGCCACGGGCGTGGTGATCGCATAGGACCAGTTACCGTTGGCATCGGCGACGACGGTGGCGTCCGGCGCGCCGTCGCCATTCAGATCGATGCGAATCGTGCTGCCCGCTTCGGCGGTGCCGGTCAGCGCGGACGTGTCGCTCTGCAGGATCGTCGGCGCGCCCGGCGCGACCGCATCGACCGTTGCCAGCGCGGCGGGGCTCGCATTGCCGGCCGCATCGGTCGCGGTCACGGAGACCACGGTGCCATTCGCGAGCGGCGTGGCGGGGGCATAGTGCCAGTTGCCGTTGGCGTCGGCGGTGACCGTCGCGTCGGGCCGCCCGTCGCCATTGAGATCGATGCTGACGAGACTGCCGGCCTCGGCCGTGCCCGAGAGTTCCGCGCCGGCTGTCGGATTGATCGTCGGCGTGGCCGGCACGGTGGTATCGACCACGACATTGAGTTCGGTCGGCGTGCTGGGCGTACCGTCGGCATTCACGTTCGTGACGACGATCTGGTGCGCGCCTTCGGCGAGCCGCGGCACCATATAGGTCCAGTTGCCGTTGGCGTCGGGGGTGACGGTGACCGGCGGCTGGCCGTCGATCGAGATCAGGATGCTGCCGTTCGGCGGGGAGATCGTGCCGCTGAGCGTGGGCGCGGCGTCGCGCGTGTACTGCAGGCCGGAACCGGGTATCACGTTGCCGACCGGCGCGACCGAGGGCGGACTCGGCGGCGTACCGGGTGTACCGGGCGTGCCGGGCGTGCCTTCGCCGGGCGGCGTGCCGCCACCCCCTCCGCCCCCGCCGGTGTTGCCACCGTCGCCCCCGCCACCGCCGCCGGCAGCGGCCGCACCGATGCCTACACCCGCGGCGAGGCCGAGCAATCCGAGCAACGCCTTCGTCGATGTGCTCATGCCGATCGCCTGGTATGCCACCGCGCCTTCCGCGATGCCATCGCCGCCGGGCACCATCGCCTGATCGAACGATGCCAGCCAGCGCCCGTCTTCCTGCACGAACACGAGGTTGTTGTACTGCGCGCCGTTCGTGAAGAAGCCGTCGATCCGGAGCGTCTGCCCATTCTTGAAGCTGATCAAGAGATCGTTGCCCTCGCGCGCGTAGTTGGCAACGTTCTCCTTGCTGGCGGCCACGAGGAAGTTCGTTTTGCCGTCTGGCGCGGTGACCGTACGGGTCCCTGCGGCAACAGCGAAGTCCGTATGCTCATTCAAAGCGGCGGGCGAGGCCATGCTCGTTCTCCTTGTTGTGTCAGCGTGCAGGCGCTATGGCGGGGGCGGGCGCGGCGAACCGAACTTGTGAAGCGTGCGTGGTGCCGTCCGCCATCCACCGGTCAGACAAACCGTACCCCGCAGCAAGAGGAAGAAATTGCAAAATTCGGGTGCATTTTGATTGCTTTATTACAAGGGTCGATAAAGCTTGCACGTCTATTGAAATAACACTGCACGTAATTTCACGTGTTTCAAACGCTCGCTAGAAAAGTGAGAGCGTTGGAAACCCAAGCCAGATGCCATGTCCGAGGACATTCCGCGTGGCATGATGGCTTGAATCGAGGTCCATAAAAAATTATTTAATTTGGAATTAAATAACAATTAAGTGAGCCATGCGGCGCGAGATAATTGTGCTGAATGACTTTAGCGTAAACGGCGTGTTTTTGACATTGCCGTATTTGAGGAGGGAAGTAAAACGAAAGGGCGTTTGAATTCGGCACGCCCCTTGGGGGAAGGGCTAGGACAGCAGCGCGTCCGCGATCTGGTCCGCGGTATTGACCGAATCGGTGAGGCCGAGGTGGCCGTGGCCCACGGCGAGCCACAGGCCCGGGTGGCCCTTGGCCGCGCCGACGACCGGCACGGAGTCCGGCATGCACGGGCGATGGCCCATCCACGACGTGGTCGTCGCGCTCGACAGGCCCTCGAACGTGTCGCGCGCGATGGCGGCCAGGCCGTCGAAGCGGCGCATGTCCGGCGCGCGCGTGAGGCCCGCGATCTCCACCGTGCCGCCCACGCGCAGGCCTTCTTCCATCGGCGTGACGAAGATCTTGCGGTCGGTCAGCACGACCGTGCGCGACACCACGCCGCGCGTGCCGTTGAACTGCACGTGATAGCCGCGCTGGCTTTCCAGCGGCAGCGCGATGCCGAGCGGGTCCAGCAACTTGCGCGACCATGCGCCCGCGGCCACGATCACATGGTCGGCGGCGTACTTGTCCTGTGTGCCGCTGAGCGTCCACTGCGCGCCGCGATGGGCGATGCCGCGAATCTCGTCGCGCGCGAGCACGCCGCCGCGCGCGACGAATGCATCGGCAATGGCCTGCGTATAGCGCGCGGGGTTCAGGATCGTCGCGTGGTCGGTCAGGTACATCGCGGACGTGTAGTGCGCGGCGATATTGGGCTCCAGCGCTTCGATGCCGGCGCGATCGAGCCGTTCGAAGCGGAAGCCGAAGCGCTCGCGCATTTGCCACGCCGCGGCATCGTCGTCGAGCGCGGAGGCATCGCGATAGAGATGCAGGTGGCCGCGTTGCAGGAACAGCTCGGGCACGCCGACCTCGCGCGTGAGCGCGGCATGCTTGTCGATGGCGCCCTTGTGCATGGCCGCGAGGGCCGTCGCCGCGCGTTCGACGCGGCGCGGGGTGGCGGACAGCACGAAGCGCGCAAGCCATGGCGCGGCGGTGGGCAGGTACGCGAGCGGCAGATGGAGCGGGCCGTCCTTGTCGCGCAGCATCTTCGGCACGGAGGCGAGCACGCCGGGCATCGCGAGCGGGGCGACCGAGCTTTCGCTGATGGCGCCCGAGTTGCCATAGCTGCAGCCCGATGCCGGGCCTTCGCGATCGATCAGCGTGACCGTGGCGCCGCGCTTGCGCAGCGCCAGCGCGATGCAGCAGCCGACGATGCCGGCGCCGACGACGGTAATGGAGGGAGAGGTGGGATGCATGGCGAGAGAGTGTACCAACACGATCGCCGCTACACCGTCAGCTGGGTATTCGACAGCACCTGCTTGAGCACCATGAAGGTCCGGATCTGGCGCACGCCGGGCAGATACAGCAGCTGCTCCGCGTGGAGCTTGTTGAAGCTGTCGTTATCGCGCGTGCGGATCATCATGAAGTAGTCGAACTCGCCCGTGACCTCGTGGCATTCCATGCAGCCCGTGATCTTCTGCGCCGCCTTCTCGAACGCGGCGAACGAGTCGGGCGTGGAGCGGTCCAGCACCACGCCGATGATCACGAGCATGCCCACATCGAGCATGCGCGGCTCCAGCAGCGCGACGATACCGCGAATAAAGCCGCCAGCCTTGAGCCGCTCGACCCTTCGCAGGCATGCGGGCGGGCTCAGGTTCACCTTGTCCGCGAGCGCCACGTTGGAGATCGAAGCATCTTTCTGCAGCGCGCGGAGGATGGCCTTGTCGGTACGATCGAGCTCGGGCCGCTCGGCGGGCGGGGCACGAAATTTTGTTCCGCGTGAAGTCGTTGCCATGGAATTTTGGAAGGAGTCTTGGAAAGGGTGACATGTAATGTTCGGTCTATCCAGCAATCTTTGCAAGCACGTTTCGCCGACAAATGCCTACTATTTCCCCTGTCGGAATTCCTCTTCAACGAGCCTGTCACCCCCACGGAGCATTGCCATGAATCTCAAGCGTTTCCCGCGTCATCCGCTGACGTTCGGACCCAGCCCCATTCAGCCGCTCGAGCGCCTGAGCAAACACCTCGGCGGCAAGGTCGAGCTATATGCCAAGCGTGAGGACTGCAACAGTGGCCTGGCGTTCGGCGGCAACAAGACGCGCAAGCTCGAGTACCTGATTCCCGATGCACTGGCGCAGGGCGCCGATACGCTGGTGTCCATCGGCGGCATCCAGTCGAACCAGACGCGCCAGGTAGCAGCGGTGGCCGCGCACCTCGGCCTCAAGTGCGTGCTGGTGCAGGAGAACTGGGTCAACTACTCGGACGCCGTGTACGACCGCGTCGGCAATATCCAGATGTCGCGCATGATGGGCGCGGACGTGCGTCTGGTGGCCGACGGCTTCGACATCGGTATTCGTCCGAGCTGGGAAGACGCGATGCAGAGCGTGCGCGACGCCGGCGGCAAGCCGTACCCGATTCCGGCCGGCTGCTCGGAGCATCCGCTGGGCGGTCTGGGCTTCGTCGGCTTTGCCGAGGAAGTCCGCGCGCAGGAGAAGGAGCTCGGCTTCAAGTTCGACTACATCGTCGTGTGTTCGGTGACGGGCAGCACGCAGGCCGGCATGGTGGTGGGCTTCGCCGCAGACGGCCGCGCGGACCGCGTGATCGGCATCGACGCATCGGCCAAGCCGCAACAGACGCGTGACCAGATCCTTCGGATTGCACAGAACACCGCGCATCTGGTGGACCTGGGCCGCGATATCACCGAGGCCGACGTGGTGCTGGACACGCGCTATGGCGGTCCCGAGTATGGCCTGCCGTCGGACGGCACGCTCGAAGCGATTCGCCTGTGCGCGCGGCTGGAGGGGGTGATGACGGATCCGGTGTACGAGGGCAAGTCGATGCAGGGGATGATCGACAAGGTGCGGCTCGGCGAATTCCCGGAAGGCTCGAAGGTGCTGTATGCCCACCTGGGCGGCGCGCCGGCGCTGAACGCGTATAGCTTCCTGTTCAAGGACGGCTAAGAATGGTTTGCCCTCTCCTTGCGGGGGGAGAGGGCATCCTGAATCAATCCGCCGTAATCTTCCCCACCTCGATCACCTTCTTCCAGCGCGCATACTCGTTGGCCTGAAACGCCGCAAACTGCTCCGGCGTGTTGGCCACGATCTCGAATCCGAGTTCCAGTAGCTTGGGCTTGACCGACGGATCGTTCAGCGCCGATACCACCGCCGCCTGCAGCTTCGTCTTCAGGTCCGCCGGAATCCCCTTCGGCGCGGCAATCGCCTGCCACGAGTAGACCGTCACCCCCTTGATCCCCGCCTCGTCCATCGTCGGCACATCCGGCAGAATCGGCGACCGTGCCGTGCTCGTGATGGCCAGCGCGCGAATCTTGCCCGCCTTGATATGCGGCACCGCGGTGTTGATGTTCATGAAGGTCGCGTCCACCTGTCCACCAATCAGGTCGTTGAGTGCCGGCGCGCCGCCCTTGTAGGGCACATGAATGCCATTGGTGTTCGTCTGCTGCCAGAACAGTTCGGCGGTCAGATGGTCGCTCGTGCCGTTGCCGGCCGACGCGAACGTCATCTTGTTCGGATGCGCTTTCTCGTACGCGATCACGTCCTGAATCGTCTTGTGCGGCGAATTCACGGGCACGGCCAATACGTTGGGCGCCTGCACCGCCACGCTGATGTAGTCGAAGTCCTTCAGCGGGTCGTAGCCCGCGGTCTTCGTCAGATGCGGTCCAATGACGAAGGGCCCGAGCGACGAGACGAACAGCGTGTAGCCATCGGCCGGCGCGCGCTTGGCCATCGCGGCGCCGATCATCCCCGCCGCGCCCGGGCGATTGTCGATGACGAAGCTGCCCCCGAACTGCTGCGCGAACTTCGCGCTGAGAATGCGCGCCACGTTGTCGGTGGAACCGCCGGGCGGGAACGGCACCAGCATGGTCACGGGTTTCTCGGGCCACGCCGCCGCATTGGCGGCCGAGGCGGCCAGCGAGGTACACAGCGCGAGGCCCGCGCAGAAGGTGGCAAGCAGCTTGTTCATCGTTTGTCTCCAGTGTTGTTCTGATGTCGTTCGGGTGGGGTCAGCTACGTTCGCCGAACTCCGCGTGTTCGCGCGTCCAGGCCCGCGCCTGTTCGCTGATGCTCACGCCGATGCCGGGGCGCGTCGGCACCACGATGCGGCCGTCGCGGATATCGAGACGCTCGTTGAACAGCGGCTCGAGCCAGTCGAAATGCTCGACCCACGGTTCGCGCGGATACGCCGCGGCCAGATGGATATGCAGCTCCATCGCAAAGTGCGGCGCGATCATGAGTCCCGCATGCTCGGCCAGCGAGGCCACCTTGAGGAACGGGGTAATCCCGCCCACGCGCGGCGCATCGGGCATCAGGTAATCGGCGGCGCGATGACGGATCAGGTCCCAGTGCTCGGCGGCGCTGGTCAGCATCTCGCCCGTGGCAATCGGGGTATCGAACGCGGTGGCGAGCGCGGCATGGCCTTCGTGGTCATAGGCGTCGAGCGGTTCCTCGATCCACACGAGGTTGAATGCCTCGAACGTGCGGCACATGCGCTGCGCGGTGGGCCGGTCCCACTGCTGGTTGGCATCGACCATGATCGGCACCGCGTCGCCCAGGTGCTCGCGCACGGCCGACACGCGCTTGATATCGAGCGCGCCGTCGGGCTGGCCCACCTTGAGCTTGATGCCGCCGATGCCGCGCTCGACCGATGCCGCCGCATTGACCAGCAACTGGTCGAGCGGCGTGTGGAGGAAGCCGCCGGACGTGTTGTAGCAGCGCACCGCGTCGCGATGCGACCCCAGCAGCTTGGCCAGCGACAATCCCGCGCGCCTGGCCTTCAGATCCCACAGCGCGACGTCGAACGCGCCGATGGCCTGCGTGGAGAGGCCGCTGCGGCCCACGGAGGCGCCGGCCCAGCACAGCTTGTCCCACAGGCGCGCGATATCGCTCGGGTCTTCGCCGAGCAGGGCGGGGGCGATCTCGCAGGCATGTGCGTACTGACCGGGGCCGCCGGCGCGCTTCGAGTAGCTGAAGCCGATGCCTTCATGGCCATTGGCGGTGCGGATCTCCGCGAACAGGATGGCCACTTCGGTCATCGGCTTCTGGCGGCCGGTCAGCACCTTGGCATCGCTGATCGGGGTGGCGAGCGGCAGGTAGCAGGAGGACAGGCGAATCCAGCGGATGGCGTCCTGGCTGGCGGTGGCGGGCGATACGGTCATGGTCGGCAAACTCTCTGATGTTCTGAATGACAACGTTGTCATTTTGAGGCGTAACGCGGGCTGAATCCCTGCGCCTTCACGCTATCCGCGTATAATCGGCGCTACTTCCTGGTGACAACGGTCTGAATGCTAACGTTGTCATTTCCGCCGGTCAACCGGTTCCGGCCCGGTATCCGTAGAGAATTACCCTGAGTCGAATTGCCAAGCCATGAGTAATAACAAGGCCCCCAAATCGGTGACGCTGCACGACGTGGCGCGCGAGGCGGGCGTTTCCCTGATCACCGCGTCGCGCGCGCTGGGCAACCCGGGCATGGTGTCGGAGAAGACGATCGCGCGCGTGCAGAAGGCCGTGGAGGCCACGGGTTACTTCCCGAACCTGATGGCGGGCGGGCTCAAGTCCCGCAAAAGCCTGATGATCGGCGCGCTGGTCCCGAACATCGCGGTGGCGCAGTTCCTGCCGACGGTCAAGGCGCTGACCGACGCGCTCGATGCCGCGGGCTACCAGCTGATCCTCGGCCAGACGGGCTACGACCATGCGCGCGAAGAAGCGCTGCTCAACACGATGATCAGCCGCCGTCCCGATGGCATCGTGGTGACGGGGCTGATCCACTCGCAGGTCTCGCGCGACCGCCTGCGGCGCGCGGGCATTCCCGTCGTCGAGACCTGGGACCTCAGCGACCGGCCCGTGGACATGGCGGTGGGGTTCTCGCACGTGAAGGTAGGCAGCGCCGTCGCGGGCTTCTTCCTCAATCAGGGCCGCCGTAGACTCGGCATCGCCACCGGCGACGACCAGCGCGCCGCGGTCCGCCGAGAAGGCTTTGTCGCCACGGTCGGCCACGACGTCCCCACCGCGATCGTCCCGGCGCCCAGCAGCCTCGAACTCGGCCGCCGCGCGTTGACGCAACTGCTGGAGCAGGACCCGGAGATCGAGGCCATCTTCTGCAGCTCCGACCAGCTCGCGCAGGGCGTCATGGTCGAAGCCCAGTCGCGCGGCCTGCGCATGCCCGAGGACCTGGCCATCTGCGGCTTCGGCGACGCCGACTTCGCCGCCCATATGAATCCGCCGCTGACAACGGTACAGGTAGACGGCGCCGGTATCGGCGCGATGGCGGCAAAGCTGCTGCTGGACCGCTGCAACGGCGCGACCGTGGCCGAGCCGGTGGTGGACGTGGGCTTCAGGATCGTGGAGCGGGGAACGACTTGAGGCGAAGCGTGGCTGATTAGCTCACCGTCTTACGTCTTTTGCACCGTCTCCATCCTGTCCGCGTGCGGCAACGCATGGATGCCTTCCGGCAGGCGTTCATGCAGCGCTTCAGGGCCGCAGATCCGGCGATTCATCGAGCAGTTCGCTGACCACAGGCACCGCGTCTGCCGCCTCTCCGCGCAACCGGCACAGGAAGTCCGCGAAGCCGCCGCGGCAGCGGCTCGTGGCGCGGCTGCTCGTGACGACCTCGGGCGCCGCGCTCCAGGCGATGTGGGCGTCGATGGCCTGCAGGCGTTCCACCAGTGCGACGTCTTCGCTCGTGGCAATGGCCGGAAAACCGCCGGCCTTCACGTAGGCGTCGGCCGTCAGCCCGAAGTTGGCGCCGTGCACATGCCGGTGGTCGCGCCGGCGCTGGTAGTGCGCGGCAAAGCGTCGGGCCACCGACGACGGGTGGTGGCTCCAGTCGTCCACGGTGACAAGCCCGCAGACCGCGTCCGCGCGCTCGTTCAGTTG
This sequence comes from Cupriavidus sp. OTU4054, assembly GCF_038440175.1. Lineage (NCBI taxonomy): Bacteria > Pseudomonadati > Pseudomonadota > Betaproteobacteria > Burkholderiales > Burkholderiaceae > Cupriavidus > Cupriavidus sp. OTU4054. The sequence goes on along the minus strand of NZ_JASATF010000009.1, from coordinate 4,576 downwards.
TGCGACGAGCCAGTCCGGCGCGACGCGGCTGTCGGCGTCGGTGAAGGCGAGCCAGCGGGCGCGGGCGGCCAGCAGGTATTCGGCGCCCGCATGCCGCGCCACGCCGACGTTGCGTGCGTCGATCGTCAGGCAGGCAAGCCACGGGCCGAGGTGCCGCTCGACGATTTGCGCGGAACCGTCGCCGCAGGCGTCGAGCACCGTGACGATGGTGACGGGCTCTCCGTCGAGCGCGGGATGCAGCGATGCCTCGCGCAGCGCGTGCAGGCACGCTTCCAGATGCGCTTCTTCGTTATGAACCGGAACAACGATGCCGATCATGGGGCCTCCTCGCGGCTGCGGAGCGGACGCGGATTGGGGGACCAGACGTCGAGTTGAAAATCGGGTTCGAGGTGATGCGCATGGCGATGCAGCCGGGGCTGGCGGCCAATGCAGGCGTGCAGGACGCGCGTGGACAGCGTGCGGCCTTCGAAGTCGCGGGCCCAGTGGCACGCGACGATCGCGCCGTCGTCGCTCAGGCACGCGGCGGCGCGCGTGACCACGTGCTGCCACTGGTCGGCGGACAGGTAGTAGCCGAATTCGCTTAGCACGACGAGGTCGAACGTCTGTGCGGGCCAGTCGCGCGGCAGCGTGCCGACCCGCAGCGTGATGTTTCGATGGGCGGCAAGCCGTTGCTTGGCGAGCGCGATGGCCTGCGGCACGGTATCCATGGCGAGCACATGGCTGGCGCGGCGCGCGAGGGCGCCCGTCAGCAGGCCGTTGGCGCAGGCGGGCTCGAATACCCGCGGATAGCGGCGATGGGGCAGGCTCGCGAGCAGCAGTTCGCGCTTGCGCGCTTCGTACCAGAGCGATTCGAAACCCCATGGGTCGGGGCGCGCGAAGATGGCCTCGAACTCGGTGTTCTTTGGCGCGTCATTGGACGCACTGCGGTCGGCGTGCTTGATCGTGGTCATAGCGCCCACTCCGTGTTGCGATCGGCGGCGATATGCGTCCCGAGCGCGGCAAGGTCGCGCTCGGCGTGGCTCTGGCGTACGAATACCGGCAGGTCCGCGTAAAGCGCGGCCAGGCGCGCATCGCGGCATAGCGGCCCGGCCCCGAGCGCATTGCCCGCATGCTGCAGCGTGTGCGCGACCGCGGCCTCGATCACCGTGCGTGCGCGCAGGGCGTGGGCCATCGCGTCTTCCCCGGGATGGGCGTCGATCCATGCCGCGGTCTCGCGCAGCAATGCCGCGGCGGCATGCAACTGGCCGTCGATGCTGCCGAGATGCGCGGCTACATGCGGATCGGCACGGCGCGCGAGCGATGCGCGGAGTGCATCGGCAAAGGGCAGTACCGCGCCGTACCAGCACGCGGCGATGCCGGCGCCGCCGTGCCAGAACCCGGGACGATCGAGGTAGGCGTCGGCGCCGCCGAGCAGCAGGGCCGGGGTGTCGTGGAACAGCACGTCACCGCTATATGTGCGCGCCATGCCGACCGCGTTCCAGCCTTCGTCGGTGGCTATCGCGCCCATACCGGGCGCGATGGGCACGATGGCAAGGCGGCGTGCGCCCGCATCGTCGCGGCAGGTCATGAGCGCGTGCGACACTTCGCGGGCGCCCGAGCACCATGCCTTGCGGCCGGAAAGGCGGACGGGCACCGTGCGCATGGCGCGCATCGGCCCTGTCTGCGAAGCGGCCAGCCCAGCGTCCCGACGCAGGGCGTCCAGGGTGTCAGCGCCGATATCGGGGCCCGGTCGTGCATCGACCGTGGCAAACGGCGGCTCCGCAGCCCATACGGCCCACTGCGTCGACGCAGCGGGCCGTGCGCCGGCAAGCTCCGCGAGGATCGCCAGCGCATCGAGGTGCGATTCGAACAGCTTGATCGCGACCGTGCCGTGTGTATGCGCCACGCGCGCCAGCAGGCGCCAGCGCTCGAGCGTGCGTCCCGCGGCGGGTAATGGGGCATCTGCGGCCGGCGCGTAACGATCGATCAGTTCGCGCAGCGCAGCGGGTGTTGCGGGGTGTTCCGCGCGGATATCCATGATGCGGGCTCGGTCTATGCATTCAAGTTCAGCATAGGAGCCTTGCGTCTTCGCAGGCACCAGCGGCGCGCCGCGAGGTGATGTCAGCGAAATCCCACGTGCTTCAGTCCACCCCTACGAAGCCCCCGGTCTGATGCGCCCACAACCGCGCATAGAGCCCACCCCGCGCCAGCAGTTCCGCATGCGAACCCGTCTCGACGATATGCCCGCCATCGAGCACCACGAGCCGGTCCATGCGCGCGATGGTGGACAGCCGGTGCGCGATCGCGATCACGGTCTTGCCCTGCATCAGCGTCTCCAGGCTTTCCTGGATCGCGGCCTCCACTTCGGAGTCCAGCGCCGACGTGGCTTCGTCGAGGATCAGGATCGGGGCGTCCTTGAGCAGCACGCGGGCAATCGCGATGCGCTGCCGTTGTCCGCCCGACAGCTTGACGCCGCGTTCGCCGACGAGCGCATCGAGGCCGCGATGGCCACTGCCATCGACGAGGTCGTCGATAAAGTCGGCCGCCCGCGCGCGTACCAGCGCTTCCCGCAACTCGGCCTCGGTGCTGTCGGGCTTGCCGTAGCGCAGGTTGTCGCGAATCGAGCGATGCAGCAGCGACGTGTCCTGCGTGACCATGCCCACCTGCGCGCGCAGAGATTCCTGCGTGACCGTCGCGATGTCCTGATCGTCGATCAGGATGCGGCCGGACTCCACGTCATGGAGCCGCAGCAGCAGATTGACGAGCGTCGACTTGCCCGCGCCCGATGGCCCCACCAGCCCGATCTTCTCGCCGGGCCGCACGACGAGCGTCACGTCGTCGATCACGCCGCCGCCCTTGCCGTAGTGGAAACCCACGTTCTCGAATCGCACCTCGCCGTGCGAAATCGCGAGCGGCGTCGCATCGGGACGGTCCACCACGCGCCGCGGCACGGCAATCGTCTTCATGCCGTCCTGCACCGAGCCGATGTTCTCGAAGATCCCGTTGACCACCCACATGATCCAGCCGGCCATGTTGTTGATGCGAATGACGAGCCCCGTGGTCAGCGCAATGGCGCCCGTGCTGACGGCGCCCTGATTCCACAGCCACAGCGCAATGCCCGTCGTGCCCGTGATCAGCGCGCCATTCATGATGGCGATGGTGACGTCCATCGCGCTGACCACGCGGCCGGCCATGCGGCTCTTGTCGGTTTGGTCCGCCATCGCGTCGCGCGCGTAGCCTTCCTCGTGGCGGGTATGCGCAAAGAGCTTGAGCGTCGTGATGTTGGTATAGCCATCGACGATTCGTCCCATCAGCCGCGAGCGCGATTCTGTCGCCATGGCCGAACGTTCCTTGACGCGCGGCGTGAACCACGCGAGCGCGAACACAAAGCCGAACATCCACAGCGTGAGTGGAATCATGAGCCTCCAGTCGGCTTCCGCGAACAGCAGCAGCGAGCTGACCGCGTAGATGAGCACGTGCCAGAGCGCATCCACGGCCTGCACCGAAGAGTCCCGCAGCGAGAAACCGGTTTGCATGATCCGCTGCGCGACGCGTCCCGCAAAGTCGTTCTGGAAGAACGACAGGCTCTGCTTGAGCACGTAGCGATGGTTCTGCCATCGCACCATATTGGCCAGGTTCGGGTTGATGACCTGATGCACGAGCAGGTCGTGCAGCCAGATCATCAGCGGGCGAAAGATCAGCGCGACGAACGCCATCCACAGCAGCTCGCCGCGATGGCGCGAGAAGAACGTGCCGTCGGGGGCTTCGCGCGCCAGATCGACGAGGCGGCCGAGAAAGCTGAACAGCGCGACCTCGACCAATGCGCCGATCAGTCCGACAAAGAGCAGGGCGGTGAACACGCCGCGCACTTCGCGCAGGAAATGCAGGTAGAACGGCCAGATTCGGTCTGGCGGCTGGGAGTCGGGCAGGTAGCGGAACGGATCGATCAGGCGTTCCAGTCGGCGGAGTGGCATGCGGCGGTCCTCGTTGGCTCCCGAGGATGATACGCCTCGCGCGTTACTGACGATTTTGTAATGATTCGGTCAGTCTCGGGTCAGTGCCCGGCGCCAATACTGCGTACAAGTTCATCGCACGATGAATGCACCTTCGAAGCGAAGGCCAACCAAACTCAGAGAGAGGTACGCATCATGAAAACCCTTGCACGCACACTGCTCGTCGCCTGCACCCTGGCCGTCCCGGCCATCTCGTTCGCTCAATCGGTCGATCAGAACGGCCCGCTGACGCGCGCCGAAGTCCGCGCGGACCTGGTCCGTGTGGAAAAGGCCGGCTACCATGTCGGCCCGGGCCAGGACGCCAACTATCCGGTGGATATCCAGCGCGCCGAAGCCAAGATCGCCGCGCAGCAGGTCGCCTCGCTGGGCCAGTCGTCGGTACAGCCGCAACGGTCGGGCTTCACGCTCGTCGCCGCCAACACGGGTCACCAGCACTACCGCATCGACGATCCCCGTAGCGTCTACACCGATGGGGCCTGATGTCTGACCCCGCCCGCATCCACGTCGCGCGCGCACCTCAGGTGCCGCGCGCGCGGCGCGCAAGCCCACCCGGTGCCGTGTACAGGGTACCCCCAGTATAGGCC